>DATGSB010000277.1:0-3137 GCA_035303045.1 Actinomycetaceae bacterium
CCCTGCGAAGGTCGCGAGCGAAGCTGTAGCCCGCGGCCAATGTCCCGCCGATGGCGATGAAGGAGGGGAACCAGTAGGTGGGGCGCCCGAACGCGTTGACGGAGATGACGGCGACGGCGAGGAAGATGACGAAGACGACGCCGGTGACGCCGACCCGGATGACACTCAAGCTAGGCATCGATCGACCTCTTCTTCAGGCGGCCGAGCGCCGTCTTGATGGCACCGCCGAGCTTCTGCGTGACGCCACCGAGGACGTTGCTGAAGCCGGCGACGAGCACCGCGATGACCATGAGCCCGATGATGATGGTGGCCGGCTGAGTCAGCCAGCTCCACTCGTAGCGGCTCACGGAGATCCACAGGTAGTTCTCGGCGCCCTGGCCGAGCACGAAACCGATGATCAGCGGGGGGCGCGGCCACTTGATCGCCTGCATCCCCCACCCGAGGAGGGCGATGACGATGACGGTGACGATGTCCCCCCAGCGCACGCCCGTCTGGTATGCCGCGACAATCATGATGACGATGAGGAACGGGCCGTAGTTGTGCGGCTTGAGCAGGCTGAGGCGGCTGAGGGCCGGCACGAAGCCGGCGCTGGTGAGGGCGCCGATGGCGTTGGCCAGCACGAGCGTCCAGATGAACACGAAGATGAGGTAGAGGTTCTCCGCCCGCAGCATCGAGGGGCCCGTTGAGACCCCCATCGTCGTGAGCCCGCCCAGCAGGATGGCGGCGGTGGCGCTGCCAGGAATGCCGAACATCAGGGTCGGCACGAGCACGCCGCCGTCCTTCGCGTTGTTCGCCGCCTCCGGGGCCATGACGCCCCGGACGTCGCCCTTGCCGAAGTTGTCCCGGTCCTTCCGCACCATCTGCTTCGTCGTGCCGTAGGCGATCCAGTCGATGACGCTCCCGCCCACGCCGGGGACAAGGCCCAGGGCGCTGCCGAGCACCGAATTGCCGGCAATGACGCGCTTGTGGCGCATGGCCTGCCGCGCGCCGCGCAGCACGCCGCCCTTCGCGTGCGTCATCTCCTTGGCCACCGAGCTGCCCTGAGTGAGCAGCGAGAGCACGGAGGGAATGGCGAAGATGCCGATTGCGAGGAGAGCGAGGTCGATGCCGTCGTAGAGGTAGAAGATCCCGCCGACGAACCGGTACTCGGCCGTCATCGTCGCGCTACCGATGCTTGCCAGGAGCATCCCGAGGAAGCCCGACACCAGGGCGGGGCCCATGGCCCCCCGCGAGAGCACCGCGACGAGGCAGAAGCCCAGCAGCGCGAGCATGAACAGCTGCGGGGAGCCGATGCCGATAATGATCGGGCGCACGATCGGAATGAAGAGGAACAGCGCTACCCCGCCGAGGATCCCGCCGATCATGCTGGAGGTGAATGCCGCCCCCAGTGCGACGTTGGCGAGCCCCTTGCGGGCCATGGGATACCCGTCGACGACGGTCGCTTGGGACGCCGCCGTCCCCGGGATGCCCATGAGCACGGAGGGAAAGGTATCGCTGATCGTGACGGATCCGATGATCCCGATGAGCATGGCGATGCCGCTGACGGGGTCCATCCCGACGACGAGCGGCAGCAGCACCGCCATGCCCGTGATCCCACCGAGGCCGGGGATGATCCCGAGCACGAGGCCGATGCCGATCCCGGCGAGGAGCCACGCGAAATGCTCGGGGCTCAGAATGATCTGGAGCGCCTCTAGTGCCGCGTCAAGCACGGCTCACCATCCTTTGGTCTGGCCGGAGGCAGCGGTCAGCGGCTGTTGATCTCATCGATGTAGTCCTGCACCCACTGGACGGTCTCGGCCGGAAGCTCCTGAACGATGCGCATCGCCGAGTCGGCCTCTTCTCCGAGGAAGGCGGGGGATTCGATGCCGAGCGACTCGGTGGAGTCGCGCAGGAAGTCCTCGTCGACGACGACTTGAGCGATGGCTTCGTGCAGCGCATCGCGGGCTTCCTGAGGGGCCTCGGAGTGCACCCAGTAGTTGCGCAGCAGGGTGCTGGCCGCCGTGATCGCGATGACCGCCTCCCACTCGGTGCCCTCCGCCGTTTCACCCGTGAGCGTTTCGTAGGCCTCGACCATCGTGGGCAGGTCGGGGAAGGCGGGGTCGCGGGTGACCTCACCATCGACGACGTAGCCCTGGGTCATGAGGGGCACGATGTCGCCGTCCTCCTCCAGCGGGAGAACGTTATCGGTGTAGTGGGAGGTGGTGGAGTAGCCGATCGTGGCCTCGCCGCGCAGCACCGCGGTGGTCACCGAGCCGCCGCCGTCATATCCCATGAGTGGGCGGAAGTCCGCGAAGCCCATGTTGTCCAGCGGGTAGGTGCGCGAGACCTCCGAGGCGTTCATCTCCAGGCCCGCGTAGAAGATCGGTTCGGTGGACTGGGCAAGGCTGTCGAGAGACTCGATCCCGGCGTCCGTGCTGCCGAAGACGATGAGCGAGCCGCCGAAGGCCACGAGAGTTTCGTAGTCGGCAAGGTCGAACTGCACGCCATCGCTGTCGAACTGGGTGGATGCCACGAGGCCGCCCGACCCCATGGCGAGGTACTCGCCGGTCTCGTGGTCCATGCGTTCGAAGCGGTTGAGGCCGTCCTTCTGGGCGCCGCCTGGAACGTTCTCGATGACGACTTCGGGGTTGCCTTCGATGTAGTCCGAGAGGTACCTCCCGAGCATGCGGCTGTAGGTGTCGGATGCGCCGCCGGAGTCGAAGGGAACGATGAGCGTGATGGTCTTGCCCTCGTAGAACGGGCCGTCGCCGTTCCCGTCACCCGAGCCACTCTGCGCTCCGGTGACGCCGCATCCGACGGCGACCATGCTGGCGGCGACACCGAGGGCGGACGCCGTGATTACTCGCTTCTTCTGCGACTTCATCGTCGCGCCTCCATCTGAGTCGTGAGCCGTCGTCGGCTCGCAAGCGACCGCCGCATGGGGCCGGCCGCCGTTGTGCATCTGGGACAATTAACTATGTATGCAAGTTTGACTTGCACGTACACAGTGCCCGGTGCTCGCGCGGTATGTCAAGGCGCCTCCCGGTGCGTGGGAACCGCCCAAGGGCCCCTCAGGCACGCCGGAGCAAGGCGACGAGGAAGTTCGAATCTTGGGCGAAGGGCCGCAGGTCCCAGGTCGAGAGGGTGAGGTCGGCGGC
>DATGSB010000278.1:0-3605 GCA_035303045.1 Actinomycetaceae bacterium
GCGCGGGCGACACCGTGCTCATCCACGGCGGCTCCGGCGGCGTGGGCTCGGCGGCCATCCAGATCGCCAAAGCTCTCGGGGCCCGCGTCATCACCACAGCCGGCTCGCCCGAGCGCTGCGATGCATGCGCGGAGCTGGGCGCCGACGTCACCATCGACTACCACGACGACGTCCCGGCCGCTGTCGCCGAGGCCACCGAGGGCCGCGGCGTCGACGTCATCCTCGACATCCTCGGCGCCGGCGGGCTCACCGACAACCTCTCGATGCTCGCCACCGACGGCCGCCTCGTCATCATCGGCCTCCAGCGCGGCCGCAAGGCCGAGATCAACCTCCAGGCCCTCATGGCCAAGCGCCTCACCGTCACCGGCACGCTGCTGCGCTCCCGCCCCCGGCCCGAGAAGGCCGCGATCGTCGCCGACGTGGCGAAGCACGTGTGGCCGATGGTCGCCGACGGCCGCATCAAGCCCGTCGTCCACGACCGCCTGCCCCTGGCTGAGGCCATGCGCGGCCAGGAGCTGCTGGAATCCGGCACGGTGTTCGGCAAGGTGCTGCTCGTGCCGTAGGGCTCAGGACCAGCGGAACACCTTCGCCGCCACCGGGTAGCCCAGCGCGCTCCAGCCGGCGAGCACGGCGAGCTCCCGCCACGGCCACCCGCCCCCGAACCAGGCCGCCGACATCGCCTCGCTGGCCGCGCCGAGCGGAATGAAGGAGGCGATGGTCGCCAGTGCGTCGGGCATCATCGCCGTCGGCATCCACAGCCCGGCGAAGACCAGCATGGGGAAGTACAACAGCATGCCGATGCCCGAGGCCGTCGAGGCCTTGGGGGCGGTGCCGCCGACGATCAGCCCGATGGCGAACATCGCCAGCGTCGCCAGCACGAGGGTGCCGCCGATGAGCAGGGGCCGCTCGGGGCGCGGCAGGTCGAGCACGAGGAACCCGAGGGTGAGCGCGCACGCGATCGCGGCGGCGAGCGCCGCGCCGTTGACGACGACGTGGGCGGCGAGCACGCTGCGCGGGCGCATCGGCGTGGTCGCCATGCGGCGAAACACCCCGTGCTCCCGGTAGGAGGCGACGTAGGCCGGCAGCGTCGTCAACGCCACCGTGCCCACCGCCAGCGACAGGATCGCCGGGCCCCACAGGTGGATGAGCACCATGCCCTCCAGCCCCGGCACGTCGGTGACGGGTTCCCGCATCCCGGGGATGACGTAGCCCATGCCGAGCAGCAGGACGCTGGGGAAGGCGAGCGCGAAGAACACCGTGCCGGGCTCGCGCAGGAAGAGCTTGGCCTCGGTGGCGATGAGGGTGGCCAGCCCGCGCCGGGCGGGCGCGGCGGGCCGGGTGGGAACTGCGGTGGCGGTCATGCGGCTGCTCCTTGCGGGCTGCGGTGGCCGGTGACCTCGAGGAAGACGTCCTCCAGGGTGCGGCGCACCGTGGTGATCTCATCGGGCACGACGTCGTGGCGTGCGAGCGCGATGACGACGGCGGGCAGCGCCGTGCGGGTGCCGGTGACCTCGATGTCGCGGCCCTCCTGCACGGCGTGGCTGACCTCGGGCAGGGCGCGGATCGCGGCGAGGTCGACCGGTTGGGGCGTCGTCATGCGGAAGGTGCGCTCCTCGCTGCCCGCCCGCGCAAGCTCGGCCGGCGTGCCCTCGGCGACGACCCGGCCGGCGTCGATGATGATCACCCGGTCGCTCAGGTACTCCGCCTCGTCCATGAAGTGGGTGACGAGCAGGATCGTCACCCCGCGGCGGCGCACCCCCTCGATGAGCTCCCACGTGTCGCGCCGCGCCTGCGGGTCGAGCCCGGTGGTGAGCTCGTCGAGGATGGCGATGCGAGGGTTGCCCACGAGCGCCAGCGCGACGGACAGCCGCTGCTGCAGCCCGCCGGAGAGCTTCTCGAAGCGCTTGCCCCGGTGCGTGGTGAGCCCGAGGAGGTCGAGCAGTTCCGCGATGTCGGCGGGCTCGTCGTAAAAGGAGGCGTACAGCGCCATCGCCTCGGCCACGGTGATCTTCGGCGGCAGCTTCGCCTGCTGGAGCTGGATGCCGACGTGCTGGCGGATGCGTTCGGGATGGCGCTGCGGATCCTCGCCCAGCACCCGGATGCTTCCGGCGTCGGCGGCCCGCAGGCCGGCGAGGGCCTCGACGGTCGTCGTCTTGCCCGCCCCGTTGCGGCCGAGGATGGCCACGATCTCCCCGGGGTGGACGGCGAAGCTGACGTCGTCCACGGCGCGGGTCGTGCCATAGGCCTTGCGCAGGCCGGCGACGTCGATGATGGCGGTCATGTCATGCCTCCGATCGGGAGATGGGGACGCGGCGGGTGAGCGCGGCGAAGGCGAGCAGGGCGGCCGCCGCGGCCGCGGCGCCGACGGCGTGGGCGGTGCCGGGCGGCACGTCGTCCCACGGCACGAAGGGCGCCTCGGACCAGCTCGTGGCGAACATCGTGTAGATGATCGGCAGCAGCGTCAGCGGCAGCGCGACGGTGCCCCACCAGCCCCCGAACCGGTAGTAGGTCATGCCCACGAGCAGGCCGGCGGCCAGCCCGGCGACGGTGACGAGGGTGTGGTCGAGCAGCAGCGGCCCCACGCCGCGCTCCCACACGCCGGGGACGTACTCCTCCCCCGGCGCCGCGTCGTGGACCCAGCCCATGCGGTCATACAGCCGGCCCTCGAGCAGCACGAGGCCGGCGGCGGTGAGCGCGTGGAGGACGGCGGCGGCGAGGCCGGCGACGATGGAGCCGAGGGTGAAGGAGCGGCGAGTCATGCCGTTGGCCACATGCGGGCCGATGCCGCCGCTGGCCACCGAGATGCCGAGGGCGAAGAGGAACCACACGAGCACGCCGCTGCGCACGAACTGCACAATCGACACGTTCACGGTTCCCACGGCGTCGATGAGCGCGATGGTCGCGGCGATGAGGACGACGGCCAGCGCCCACGGCCAGGCCCAGTAGCGCACGTAGGAACGCAGCTGGCTGCGGGCGATCGCGCGCCATTGCGTGCGGCGGGGGTCGCGGCTCATGGGCGGGCCTCCTCCTCGGTGAGGGCGATGAACAGGTCCTCGATCGGCACCGCCCCGATCTCCAGCCCGGCGCCGCGCAGCCGGCGGCGGGTGGGCTCATCGAGCTCACCGAGCACCGTCGTCTGCTTCGTCGGGCCCAGCGACTGTGCGTTGAGCACGCGCAGGTCGGCGGTGGCGGCGTCGACCTCGGGCGCGGGGCCGGTGATGGTGACGCCGCGCCCGCGCAGTTCCTCGGCCTCCTCGGCGAGCAGCACGCGGCCGCGGTGGAGGATGACGACGCGTTCGAAGAGCTGCTCGATCTCCGCGATGAGGTGGCTGGAGATGACGATCGTGCGCGGGTGATCGACGTAGTCGCTGAGCAGCTCCTCGTAGAAGCGGCGCCGCGAAGGGGCGTCCATCCCGAGGTGGACCTCGTCGAACATCGTCACCGGAGCGCGGGAGGCCAGGCCGATGACGGCACCGAGCGCGGAGCGCTGCCCGCGAGAGAGTTTGCGGGGCCTCGTGGCGGGGTCGAGCTCGAAGGCGTCCAGGAGGGCGCGGGCGTAGCCGTCGTCCCACGTGGGCCGGGCGGCGGCGACGAGCTCGAGGGTG
>DATGSB010000279.1:0-3386 GCA_035303045.1 Actinomycetaceae bacterium
CGCACGACCGCCATCATGCGTTCCTGGGATTCCGACATGAGGATCTCGCCCGCGGTCAGCTCCTCCCGCAGGGGGACGTCGTCGAGGTTGACGGCCATGCCGCCCTCCCCGTTGGAGGCCAGCTCGGAGGTCGCGCACGCGATGCCAGCTGCGCCGAGATCCTGGATTCCCTCCACGACCCCGGCGGCGAACATCTCCAGGCACGCTTCGATGATGCGCTTTTCCATGTGCGGGTCGCCGACCTGGATGTTGGGCCGCACGAGCGGTTCGCCGTCCTGGAAGCTCTCGCTGGCCAGCAGCGAGGCGCCGCCGATGCCGTCCCCGCCGGTGCGGGCGCCGAAGAGCACGACCTTGTTGCCCACGCCGGAGGCATTGGCCAGATGGATGTCCTCGTGGCGCATGACGCCCAGGCACAGCGCGTTGACGAGCGGGTTGCCCTGGTAGGCGGCGTCGAACTCGAGCTCACCGCCGATGTTGGGCACGCCGAGGGTGTTGCCGTAGAACGCGACACCGGCAGCGGCGCCGCGCAGGATTCGCGCGGTGTCGGGGTGGTCGATGTCCCCCACCCGCAGCTGATCCATGACGGCCACCGGGCGCGCGCCCATCGAGATGATGTCGCGCACGATGCCGCCGATGCCGGTGGCCGCGCCCTGGAAGGGGTCGATGTAGCTGGGGCTGTTGTGGGACTCCACCTTGAACGTGGCCGCCCAGCCGTCGCCGATGTCGACGACGCCGGCGTTTTGCCCGATGCCGACGAGGAGGTGGCGGGTCATGCTCTCGGTGACCTTCTCACCGAACTGGCGCAGGTGAATCTTGGAGGATTTGTACGAGCAGTGCTCCGACCACATGACGGAGTACATCGCGAGTTCCGCCTGGGTCGGCCGGCGGCCCAGCAGCTCCCGGATCTGGCCGTACTCGTCCTTCGTGAGCCCCAGCTCCCCGTAGGGCATCGGGAGGTCGGGGTGTTCGACCGCGTCGGCCACCGTGTCGGGGCCGGGCGTCGTGGTCGTCGTGGGGGGCGTGGCGTCGGACATGGGGCTCTCCCGAGTTGACGTCGTGATGTGGCCCTGAGCGGGACGCACATGCACAGGTTATCGCCGCCGGCAGGCCCGGCGGAACGGCGGGTCGCCCTGCGGCGCCCGCCGCTCCGCGCAGCGGACCTAGCGCCGCTGGGGGCGAGGCAGTCCCATGCGCTCGCGCAGGGTGTCGCCGCGGTAGTCGTCCTGGAAGTATCCGCGTTCCTGCAGCGCCGGGACAAGGAGGCGAAGCATGTTGTTCATGCCTTCGGGAACGCTGGGCGGGTCGAGGTTGAATCCGTCACAGACGCCGGCCTCGAACCACGCGATCATCTCCTCGGCGACCTCGTCGACCGATCCCACGAGGATGCGGTGCCCGCCCGCGCGGGCGTAGGCGATGATGAGCTCGCGCAGGGTCATCCCCTCCTCGAGCGCCATGCGGCGGAAGGCCTCCCACCGGGAGTTGTTGGTCTCGCGGGCGACGAAGCGTTCGGCGGGGATGCGCTCGTCGAGGCCGATGTCGGACAGGTCGATGTCGACCGACCGGCCGAACCGGCGCCGCCCGGCCTCCATGTCGATGTAGCCGGCCAGCTCGCGCGACAGTTCCTCCGCTCCGGCGGCGGTCTCCGCCACGATCGGCACTACGCCGGGCAGGATCTTGACGTCGCCCGGTGCCCGCCCGGCGTCCTTGGCCGTCTGGCGGATGCGGTCGGCGAAGGCTTGCGCCCCGCCGAGGTCGGGTTGGGCGGTGTAGATGGCGTCAGCGGTAGTGCCGCCGAGCTTGATGCCCGCGGGTGACTGGCCCGCCTGGAACAGCACCGGGTGGCCCTGGGGCGGGCGCATCATCGTCAGCGGGCCCTGCACGCGGAAGTGGGTGCCGACGTGGTCGATGTCGCGGATGCGCTCGAGGTCGGCCCACTGCCCGCTCTCGCGGTCGTTGAGTACGGCGTCATCCGCCCAGCTGTCCCACAGCTTCGTCACGACCTCGACGAACTCGGTCGCGATCTCGTAGCGCTTGCTCGGGTCGGGCATCTCGCTGTAGCCGAAGTTCTGGTAGCCGCCGAACAGCGAGGTGACGATGTTCCAGCCCACGCGGCCGTCGCTCAGCAGGTCGAGGCCCGCGAACTGGCGTGCCGCGTTGTAGGGCTCGGTGAAGCTCGTGGACAGCGAACCGACGAGGCCGATCTTCGACGTGTGCCCGATAAGGGCGCCGATCGAGGAGATGGGCTCGTACAGCCCGGTGTTGCGCACGTTGTTGTCCCGGATGGTCTCGGCGGTCACGCTGTCGCCGAAGAAGACCGCGTGGATCTTGGCCGCCTCGGCGGCCTTGGCCATGTCCGCGATGAGGCTGAGCCGCCCGAGCTCCTCCGAGCGGCTGCGCGGGTCGCGCCAGCTGTCGATCTGGAAGCCGGCGGCGAGCATGAACATCGTGAGAATCATCTGCCTGCGCCCTGAGGCCATTCGCTACTCCTTGGGTCGGGCGTGGGCTACGCCTGGTGCGGTGCGCCAGGAGGCGCACACCTCGCCACACATTAACATTTGTTACTGTTTCGGCAAGCCCGCCTGCGGCTGGTCCCCCTGGTCAGCCGCGGGGCGGCGGAGTGCCCCGCTCCTGCGCCAGCACCTCGTCCGTGCGGGCATTGAGCCGGGTGAGCAGGGCCTCGAAGGTGTCGAGCTCGGCGGGGGTGAAGGCGGACATGATGTCCGCGATATCCCGCACGGCAAACGGGGCCAGTCGGCGATACAGCTCGGCTCCCTCCTCGGTCGCCCGGAGCAGGTTGCGCCGGGTGTCCGTGGGGTCGGTGCTCGCGTCGATGAGGCCCTGACCGCGCAGGGAGTGGACGGCGCGGCTGACGCCCATCGCCGTCAGGCCGGTAGCCGCCGCGACCTGGGTGCCGGCGATCCCCGGGCGACGCACGACCTGGACGAGCACGCGCCACTCCGGCAGCGACACCCCGTGCTCGGCGGCGAAGTGCTGCTGGAAGGGTCGCGCGAGTAGAAGGCTGA
Organism: Actinomycetaceae bacterium; assembly: GCA_035303045.1. Taxonomy (GTDB): domain Bacteria; phylum Actinomycetota; class Actinomycetes; order Actinomycetales; family Actinomycetaceae; genus DATGSB01. The sequence goes on from DATGSB010000279.1 coordinate 3,024, forward strand.
GCCGGTGAATCTGGCCGACGAGGCGCAGCTTGCCCGTGACATCCTCGCCCGCCTCACCCGCTGGTGTGTCCACCGCCTCAGCGTAGCGAGATGACGTCGAGGTCATCGGGCACGTACAAGGTGCCCGAGTACGATTCGGCGCCGCGGCGCCACACGTCGAGAGAGGTGGTGCGCGGCACGAGGTGGTGCAGCGCAAGCTGGCGGGCGCCGGCCTCCTCCGCGATGCGCATGGCGTCCCTGGGCGACGTGTGGGCCGAGTAATGGTGGTCCCGCACCGCCAACGCGGCCGACGTCGGCGAGGTGCCGAGCCGCTCTTCGACCCACTCGAAGTCGAGCGCCTCGTGGAAGAGCAGGTCGGCGCCT
>DATGSB010000280.1:0-2926 GCA_035303045.1 Actinomycetaceae bacterium
TTCTCTTCAACCCCGCCGCACTCGGGGCTCCTCAGTGGCCACGGCTTTCTCGACCGTGGCAGCCCTCCTCGTCCCGAGCGCGAGGATGGCACCCGATCCTCCTTCGCCTCATAAGGTAGAAGACATGCGTATTTCTCAATCTGGTGATGAGCACGAACGCCCTCGGCGTTTGCTCGTTGTACATCACACGCCCTCGCCGGGGATGCAGGCGATGCTGGAGGCCGTCCTTGCCGGTGCGCGGGATGAACAGATCGAGGGGGTCGAGGTCGTCGTGCGCCCGGCCCTGACAGCCAGCGCAGTTGATGTACTCAACGCCGATGGCTACGTCCTCGGCACGCCCGCGAACATCGGGTACATGTCCGGGGCGCTCAAGCACTTCTTCGATCAGATCTACTACCCGTGTCTGAAGGCGACCCGGTCGCGGCCCCACGCCGTCTACGTTCATGGCAACGAGGGTTTGGAAGGGGCGGTACGCGGGATCGACGCCATCGCCGCCGCGCTCGGGTGGGTGGCGGTTGCCCCGACACTGGAAGTTGTTGGCCAGCCGGACAGGAACGCGCTCGATGCCTGCCAAGAGCTCGGGGCTGTGGCGGCTGCCACGATCATGCCCGAGGATTGACGTGTGGTTTTCTCACCGTAGCGCGTCCATGGCAAGCAACAGGTAGGGTCGATTGGCGTGACCACTTCTGCCTCGTCGACGTCCGTATGGCGCGCTCCCGGGATGCCTGCCCTGCTCGCCCTCACCGCAGCGGGCTTCACCGGCTATTCTGCTCTGCTCCCAGTCGCGCCGCTATGGGCCGTGAGCGGAGGGGCGAACGAGGCGGGCGCGGGCTTCGTCAACGGCATGCTGATGCTCGCGACGATCCTCACCCAGCCGTTCGTGCCCACGCTCCTGCGGAGATTCGGCTACGGCAGGGTACTTGCCGCCGGGCTGCTATTTCTCAACGGCCCCGCTCTCCTCCACCTCGTCTCACACGACCTCGTGTGGATCCTCGGTCTCTCCGCCGTGCGGGGGTTAGGGTTCGGGATCCTTACCGTCACTGGTTCTGCTGCTGTCGCGAACCTCGTGGCCCCGGCGCGGCACGGCGCAGCGATCGGAGCTTACGGCGCCTCCGTTGCGGTGCCCCAGTTGCTCCTGCTACCCGCTGGGCCTTGGCTGGCGGAGGCAATCGGCTTTTGGGTGGTTTTCGCCCTTGCTACGGTTCCGCTACTCGCCATCGGCGCGGCGCCGCGGCTGGCCCACGCATTGCGAGAAGAGAAGGCGGAACGCTCTCCTGCCCAGCACGCGGACCCGTCAACATCAACGGCGGCGACCCGCGACGAGGGGCGGGTGCGCTACCTGGCCAGCGCCCTCATTCCGCCGATGGTCATCCTGCTCGGCGTGACGCTTGCGGGCGGGGCGCTGATTACGTTCACGCCCCAAATGAGCTCTTCCGCCGCCGCAACCACCGCTGGGCTCACCCTCCTCACCGCGACCGCGGCGCTCAGTCGGTGGCGGCTGGGGGCCCTCGCCGATAGGTATGGCGCCGGCAGGTTCCTGTGGCCGCTCATCCTGTGCACAGTACTGGGATTGGCCCTCGCCGCGGCGGCGGTGACCGATTCGGCGTCGACGCGCGTGACACTACTGCTGCTCGGGATGACCTTCGTGGGAGTTGCCTACGGCGGTCTGCAGAATCTCACGCTGCTGCTCTCCCTGTCGGCGGTGCGTCGCAAAGATTACAACACGGCCAGCGCCGTGTGGAACATCGGATTCGACTCCGGCACCGGGCTGGGATCGGTGCTCGTCGGCTCTCTTGCCGCGGGGCTCTCGTTCCCCATCGCGCTACTCGCGGCCGCGGGCGCCTCGCTCGCGACGCTACCCGTCGCGCTATTGCGGCGTCGCCGCACAACTTCTGCACACACACCAGGAGTCTGACTCCCCGAACTGCTTTCCGCCAGCCCCGCAGCACGGAGGACTCTGCGCTCACCCGCCGTCCCTCATTGAGGGTTCAGCAGATAGAGCAGGACATTCTTGACCTCCGTGAGAGTCCGGTGATCCGCCACCCCTAGTCGTTTTCCAATCCGCTCAGTCGATACTGTTCGGACCTGCTCACATATCGCCCAGGACGGGTCTTTAAGGCCCGTTTCCGAACCTCTGACTGGGACACGCGTGACCCATTCTCGGTTCTGGGTCGTCAGCGGCAGAACTGTGACTACACCCGGGATGACATCTATGGCCTCGTCGGCGCTAATGACGAGGACGGGTCGGCGCCCAGCCTGCTCCGAACCAACTGCTGGGTAGCGGCCCACCGAGCCAAGCATCCCGCTCAACTGCGTCTTGAGGGGTCTCCGGATCGGCAACAACGTCGGTTTGCAGCTGCTCAAAGAAGGCCTGCCGCTCGAGAAGGTCGAGCGCCTCTGAAAGCACAACCGCCTGAGTGGTTTGTCGATGCACAGCACGCTTCTGCACGCGGTCGCGTAGCTCGCGGCTCGCCTTGATAGTTGTACTCTTCATACCATTAAGAATACTCGTGATATGCCGCGCTATGAAGAGCCGGCCCTAATAAGTACCCGTAGTGCCCCGGCAGCCCCTTCTCCCTCGTGGGGAAACTACCAATATTTCAGCCGAAGAGTCTGCATCGACCGGTCGATGGTGCGCCGGAGCCGCGTCAGGACGGGTCGATCCGCCGCCCAGCCGAGTCTGCGGGGCCCTCTTCGACGACCCGGGACGTGTAATGGCGCAACAGCATTGAGGAGAGTTCTCCGTGCTCAGCGAGGGATTCGAGGCTGAGCTGGCCGAGCCAGTCTCGCCGGCACAGCTCCAGCCATGCGTATCCGAGCGCCGAGGTGATCGCTCCGGCGACGGAGGCGTTGATGACGTTCCCCGCCCCGGGCACCACCTTGAGCAACGACCCGACGAGGCTGCGGCCCACGCTCGTCGCGGCGA
>DATGSB010000281.1:0-7458 GCA_035303045.1 Actinomycetaceae bacterium
CCGTGGTCAGTAGGCCGTTCTTGCTTGCCACCGGCTCGGTGCCGGTGTTGAGCAGCATGAAGTTGCCCGTGCCGTAGGTGTTCTTCGCGGTCCCTACCTCGAAGCACGCCTGCCCGAAGGTGGCCGCCTGCTGGTCACCCAGGATGCCCGCGATGGGCACGTCGGGCACCATGCCACGCTTGCGCCCGTGGCCATACACCTCGGCCGAGGAGCGGATCTCCGGCAGCATCGACATGGGGATGCCCATGTCGGCCGCGATGTCCTCGTTCCACTGCAGGGTGTCGATGTTCATGAGCATTGTGCGGGAGGCGTTGGTGACATCGGTGATGTGGATGCCGCCGTCGGTGCCGCCGGTCATGTTCCACACGACCCAACTGTCGGTGTTGCCGAAGGCGAGATCCCCGCGTTCCGCCGCCTCGCGGGCCCCCTCGACGTTGTCGAGGATCCACTTGATCTTGGGCCCGGAAAAGTAGGTGGCGAGCGGGAGTCCCACGCGTTCCTTGTACTTGTCGGGGCCCTCGCTGCCGGCGAGGTCATCGACGATCGCCTGGGTGCGGGTGTCCTGCCACACGATCGCGTTGTACACCGGGTCGCCGGTCTTTCGGTCCCACACCACGGTGGTCTCGCGCTGATTGGTGATGCCGACCGCCGCGAGATCCTGGTAGCTGATGTCGCCGCGGGTGAGGGCCAGGCCCACCGCCTCGCGGGTGTTGTTCCAGATTTCCTTGGCGTCGTGTTCGACCCAGCCCGCCCGCGGGAGGATCTGGGTGTGCTCGAGCTGGCCGAGGGAGTGAATCGTGCCTTCGTGAGTAAACACGATGGCTCGGCTGCTGGTGGTTCCTTGGTCGATGGCCAGAACGTATTTCGTGCTCATGGGTTTCCTTCAGGTCGGGGTGAGTAGGGAACGGCGGTGCTTAGACGACGGTGGCGAGCAAGCCGCCGAGGGCGCCGCCGATGAGGGGGCCGACGATGGGCACCCAGGAGTAGGCCCAGTCGCTGGACCCCTTGCCCCTGATCGGCAAGATCGCGTGAGCGATGCGGGGTCCGAGGTCACGCGCGGGGTTGATCGCATACCCCGTGGGGCCACCGAGTGACATACCGATACCGACCACGAGGAGGGCCACTGCCAGGGGCCCGAGTTCATGGGGCGAATTACCGAGCATGAGGATGACGAAGACGAGCACGAACGTGCCGATCACCTCGGTGATGGTGTTCCACGCGTAATTGCGGATCTCCGGGACGGTCGCGAACGTCGCCCGCTTGAGAACGGGGTCGAGCTCCTCCTGATAGTGGTTCTGATAGGCGAGCCAGGCGACTACGGCGCCGAGGAACGCGCCAACGAGCTCACCGGCGAAATACACGAGGATCGAGGTGAGATTCACCGGCACACCCTCGACGAACTCCTCCTGACCGGTGACGGCGATACCGATGGTGACCGCGGGGTTGAGATGTGCCCCCGATCGCCACGCCGCCCACACGCCTGCGTAGACGGCGAGACCCCAGCCCCAGGCGATGAGGTTCCATCGACCGGTGTCCAGGGCGATGCCCTTGGACTTCGGCAGTAGCACGTTGGCGACGACGCCCACACCGAGCATGGTGAGGAGGCCGGTGCCGATGATTTCGGAGACAAAGACCTGGCTAAGAGTTGTCATGTGACTAGCACCTTCTGTCATGGACGACGCTGTCGCACAGAACGGTCAGGGCCCGCAGATCATCGATTTGAGCGGGGCCTGGGTCACGGCCGTTGCTATCGGCCGGGCCGATCACCTACTTTCGCAGTTCCACCAGCGGGCTGAGTTCGGGGGCCCGCATGATCTTGGCGACCGCCGAGGCGTCGGTCGTTTCCGTGAGCGCCTCGCGGTAGGCGGCGCACCGGGCGCGGTAGGCCTCGATCTCCTCGGTTCGGCGCCCCTCGCTCCAGTCGAGCTCGGCGGCGAGGATGTCGGCGATGTCCTCGACATCGCCCAGGCCGTGGTCGGCGTATTCGTAGACGATCCGCGTGCGATGGGCCATGACGTCGTCGAGGTGGATCGCTCCTTCGTTCCGGGCCGCGTAGGTGATTTCGGCACGAAGGTAGGCGGAGGCGTGGGGGAGGGGCTCGGCCAGTGCGGCGTCGTCGTCGCACAGCGCCACGATGTCGGTGACGTGGGAGCCGTAGCGGTGGAGCAGGTGTTCGCTCATCGCCGCGGTCCACCCGTAGCGAGCCGCGGGCGCCGCGAGCCAATTCCGTTGGGCATCGAGCCCCGCGGCCCCCAGCAAGGGGGTCCGGCGGGTGACCGACGGCATGAGTTTGGCCTGGTGGCCGAGCGCGAAGTCGACGGCGTCTTCGGCCATGACGCGATACGTCGTGAGCTTCCCACCCGCGATCGCGGTGAGCCCCGGGCGGGGCGAGGCGACCGTGTGTTCGCGCGACACCTTCGCCGAGGACGTGCCCTCCTTGGTACCGGGCTGCAGCAGGGGGCGCAGGCCGGCCCAGCTCCCGATGACGTCGGCGCGGGTGAGCGGCTCGACGAGCACGTCATTGGCGTGGTCGAGCACGTAGTCGATGTCGGCGGCCGTGGCCACGGGGTACTGCAGGTGCTCGTGCCACGCGGTATCGGTGGTGCCGATGATCCAGTAACGCGACCAGGGGATCACGAACAACACGCTCTTCTCGGTCTGCAAGATGAGGCCCGATTCCCCCCGGATGCGGTCGCGCGGCACCACGATGTGGATGCCCTTCGACGCCAGCACTCGCAGGCCGCCCTGGCCCTCGGCGAGCGCCTCGGTCGCCTCCGTCCACACGCCGGTGGCGCTGATGACGTGATGCGCCTTGACGGCGAACTCTTCGCCGGTGAGGAGATCGCGCACGAGGGCGCCGTCAACGCGGCTGCCCGCGGTGGTGAGATCGACGACCTGCAGCCGGCTGACGGCGTGGGCCCCGTAGCTGGCCGCCGTGCGAACGAGGGTGATGACCAGCCGCGCGTCGTCAACCGAGGAATCCCAGTACTTCACCGCTCCGATCGCCGCGTCGTGGCGAAAGTCGGGAAACAGGCGCTCGAGGCCGCGCCTGGTGACGTGGCGATGCCAGGGCATCGCGCGGTCGCCCGGCGCGAGGGAGGCCAGCACGTCATACATCGCCACACCGGCCCCGACGTAGGCCCGCTGCCACACGCGGTGCTGGAGGGGGTAGAGGAACGACACCGGCTTGACGAGGTGGGGCGCGAGGTAGTCGATGAGCAGATCGCGCTCCGTCAATGCCTCGTGGACGAGGTGGAAGTCGAGCATCTGGAGGTAGCGCAGCCCGCCGTGGACGAGTTTGGAGGAGCGAGACGACGTGCCCGCGGCCCAATCCTGTGCTTCGACGACCCCGGTGCGCAGCCCGCGCGTGACGGCGTCCAATGCCACGCCGGCCCCGGTGACGCCGCCGCCGATGACGAGGACATCGAGGGGATCGGTCTGGGTGGCCCGTAGCGCAGCGAGCGATCGCTCCCGGTAGTCGGGAGATAGCTGGCTTGGCGCGCTTGCTCTCATGTGGGCTCCTTTGCTCGGTGCGCTCAGCCAACCAGGAGGTGGCCTCGGGCACATGTGGAGACCTGGTATTCGACACAATAGAGCACCGGGTGACATGCGTCACAGATGTTGATGAGGCGGTTCTTCAGTGCCGGGGAGCGATCCTCGTGGCGCGTTCGCACCTCACTGCTCCCGGTGCGAGGGATTCAGGCCAGCCGTAGCATCGAGGCCATGGTCACAGGCCCCAGCAGCACCTCGTCCCGACGAATTCGCCGCATCCTCGTCCTTGGCGGCGGCTACACCGGGCTGTACGCGGCCCGCAACCTGCGCAAGGCGCTGCCACGGGATCGCGCGGAGATCGCCCTCGTGGATGAGCGCTCCTACCTCACCTACCAGCCCTTTCTGCCCGAGGCGGCGGCGGGCTCCTTGGAGCCGAGCCACGTCGTCACCCCGCACCGCAGCGCGCTGCGCGGATGCACGATCATCACCGGCCGGGTGCGCGGCATCAGGCACGGAGAGCGTCGCGTTCGCATCGAGCCGCTGGAGGACGGCGAACCCTACGACCTCGCCTACGACGACCTCATCATCGGCCTGGGCTCCGTGGCCCGCACGCTGCCCATCCCGGGGCTCGCCGAGGAGGGCATCGGATTCAAGTACGTCGAGGAGGCGATGGCGCTGCGCAACCGGGTGCTCGGCAAGCTCGACGTCGCCGCTTCGACGTGGGACCACGCGGAGCGGCGCCGCAAACTCACCTTCGTGTTCGTCGGCGGCGGCTACGCCGGGATCGAGGCGCTGGGCGAGATCGAGGACATGGCCAAGGCTGCCACGAGGGATTTCGACTCCATCAGCGCCGACGACCTGCGCTTCGTCCTCGTGGAAGGCACGGGGCGGATCTTGCCCGAGGTGGGGGAGGAGCTCGGCGGCTATGCCATCGAGCAGCTTCGCGAGCGCGGCGTGGACATCCGCCTCAACACCTTTCTTGAGTCCTGCGTCGACGGCGTCATCAAGCTCTCGGACGGGGACGAGTTCGAAGCCGACACGGTGGTGTGGACGGCGGGGGTCAAGGCGAGCCCGGTGCTGCAGAGTTCCGACCTGCCGCTGTCTCGCGGTCGGGTGCGCACCGACACCACCCTGCGTGTCACCGGTGACGATGGGCCGCTGGAGGGAGTCTGGGCCGGCGGCGACTGCGCGGCCGTCCCGGACCTGGCGAAGGGCGGGGACGCCGAGTGCGGGCCCACCGCCCAGCACGCGGTGCGCCACGGCAAACACATCGCCGACAACCTCGTGGCCGCGTTGCGCGGCGAGGAACTGACCGACTACCGCCACGAGAGCGTCGGCACGGTGGCGACGCTCGGGTTCGGCAAGGGGATCGCCAACATTGGCGGCTGGAAGATCCGGGGCCCGATCGCGTGGTTCATGCACCGCTCGTACCACATGTGGGCGATGCCCGGCTTCAACAGGAAGATCCGCGTCGTCCTCGACTGGACGACGTCCCTGTTCTTCCGGCGCGAGACCGTCGCCCTCGGCTCCTTGCAAACCCCCCGAGAATCGTTCGTGGCCGCCGCGGCCACGGGAGATGGGGCCACGGCGGCCACGAAGCGCGACTGAGGAGTCGGCGCGACTGACGGACTCGGCGCGACTGACGAGCCGGCTCAGGCGTCGCGGCGCCGCAGGAGCACGAGGGCGAGGGTGAACAGGACGACGACGTACAGGCCCAGCACCCCGATCCCCGCCCACGGGGAAAGCATCGTCACCCCCATCCCTTGCATCATGGGGTCCTCCGGCGGGCTCATGATGATCTGCTCACCGGCGGTGGGGGGCAGATAGGGCGAGATCCTCGCGACGAAGTCGATCCAGGCGCCGACGAGCTGCGCGATGATCGGCAGCAGGAAGAACACGCCTAAGCTCGTAGCCACCGCGCCCGCGGTGTGGCGCAGGAGCGCACCGATCGCCAGCGACAGCAGCGCCACGCCGACGAAGTAGAGGCCGGTGCCCCAGAACACCTGGAGGGTGTCGGGATCGGTCAGCGATGCCGGGCCGCCGATGTTGCCGAGCATCGGAGCGGTCACGAGGTAGGCGAGCCCGACCCCAACGACACCGGTGACGAAGGCGATGAGGGTGATGACCACGGCCTTGGACACGAGTACGGGCCACCGGGTGGGGACTGCGGCGAAGGAGGAACGGATCATGCCGGTGGAGTACTCACCGGTGATGATCAGTACGCCCAGCACGGCGATGGCAAGCTGCGCCATGGCGTAGGACACGCCGATGACGAGCGTGGAATCGAGGCCGAACATCTCCGCCTCGGCCGCGTCCGTCTCCGTCATCGTCAGTGCCGCCAGGCCCATCATGCTCGGCAGGAAGATCATCGCCAGCAGCGTGGCGGCGATGACCCAGTAACTTGAGCGCAGCGACCAGAACTTGATCCATTCCGCCTTGAGCGCTCGCGGCAAGGTCACGGGCGCGACGTCGAGCCGGGGAGCTGTGGTCGTGGTCATTGCTGGATTCCTTCGTGCGTTGCGGCCGGGGTGCGGTCCTGCGCGTGGGCGCCGTCGCCGGCGGGGACGGACTGGAACTCGACGGACTCCTGGGTGAGCGTCATGTAGGCGTCCTCCAGTGAGGCGCGCACGGGGGTGAGCTCGTGGAGGACGATCCCGGCGGCAAGCGCCGCATCGCCGATCTCAGGGGCGGTGCGGCCGCGGACCTCGAGGACCTCGGCCTCCGCGCCCGGGTGGACGGTGGCTCCCGCGGCCTCGAGGGTCGCGGCCAGTTCCGCAGGCCGGGGGGTGCGCACGGTGACGGACGTGCCCTGCACGGCATCGATGATGTCCCGCACGGGGCCACCGGTGATGATCCGGCCCCGGCCGATGACCAGCAGGTGGTCGGCGGTCAGCGCCATCTCGCTCATGAGGTGTGAGGAGAGGAAGACGGTGCGTCCCTCGCTCGCGAGGTAGCGCACCATGGTCCGCACCCACTTGACGCCCTCGGGGTCGAGCCCGTTGACGGGCTCGTCGAGGATGAGGGTGCGCGGGTCGCCGAGCAGCGCCGCGGCGATCCCCAGACGCTGGCCCATCCCGAGGGAGAACCCGCCCACGCGCTTCTTGGCCACGGCCTGCAGGCCGGTCATGTCGATGACCTCTTGCACGCGCCGCTGGGAAATCCCGTGCGTGGCGGCGAGCGCCCGCAGGTGGTTGAAGGCACTGCGCGAGGTGTGGACCGCCTTGGCGTCGAGGAGGACGCCGACCTCTCGCAGTGGCCGGTCGTGCTGCTCGTAGGGCTTGCCGTTGACGGTCACGCTTCCGGACGTCGGGCGGTCGAGCCCGACGATCATCCGCATGGTTGTCGACTTGCCGGCACCATTGGGGCCCAAGAACCCGGTGACCATGCCGGGTTCGACCCTGAATGAAATGTTATCGACGGCCGTTTTCGTGCCGTACCTCTTGGTGAGGTTGTGCGCCTCAATCATCACGTTCCCCTCGGTTGCTCCCGGCAACGGTACGGCCGCCCAGGCGTGCGCGACTACCCCGGTGAGGCACAACTGTCCCATGCCGCTCTCCCGCTGCAGGGTGAGCACGGGTCATCCCATAGGGTGAGGACGACGACGCTGTTCGCCGTCAGCGTGTGCATTCCCCCGAAAGGCGCGTCCGCCCTACGATGTTCCTGGTGGCGCGACGGTGTACCGCCGAGCCGAACGATCTAGGAGCCGAACACATGAGTAACCCGGCGTTCGAGAAGAACCCGTATTTCAGCAAGACCCCTCAGCCCAGCGTGCAACCGGCCGCTGGCCAGGGCTACCCGGCTGGCGCCGCGACGGCCACACCCGTCCGATACGGCGCCGATGACGTGGCCAACCTCAACTACGCCTACAACCAGCCGGCCGCCGGCCCCGCGGACACGGGGCGGATGACCTACGACGACGTGATCATGAAGACGGCGGGGGTGCTGGCCCTCATCGTGGGTGCCGGC
>DATGSB010000282.1:0-2474 GCA_035303045.1 Actinomycetaceae bacterium
GTCTCCATGGGGCGGGACGAGAAGGTCGTCGTCTTCGGCGAGGACGTGGGCTACTTCGGCGGCGTCTTCCGCTGCACCCAGGGCTTGCAGCAGAAGTACGGGGTCGCCCGCTGCTTCGATACGCCGATCAACGAGTCCGGCATCGTCGGGGCGGCCATCGGGATGGCGGCCTACGGTCTGCGGCCCTGCGTCGAGATCCAGTTCGCGGACTACATGTACCCGGCCTACGACCAGATCGTTTCGGAGGCGGCCCGCATCCGCTACCGCTCGGCCGGAGAGTTCACCTGTCCGATGGTCATCCGCATGCCGACCGGCGGCGGCATCTTCGGCGGCCAGACCCACAGCCAGAGCCCGGAGGCGCTCTTTACCCACGTCTCCGGCCTGAAGACCGTGGTGCCCTCCAACCCGCACGACGCCAAGGGGCTGCTGATCGCCGCGATCGAGGATCCGGACCCGGTGATCTATCTCGAGCCCAAGCGGCTCTACAACGGCCCTTTCGACGGCTATCCGGATCGTCCGGTCACCCCCTGGTCGCGGCATCCCCTGGGCGAGGTCCCGGAGGGGCATTTTCTCGTGCCGCTGGGCGAGGCGGTGGTCCGCCGGCCGGGCAAGGCGGTCACGGTCCTCGCCTACGGCACGATGGTGCACGTCGCGGAGGCGGCCGCCGAGGCGGCGGGGGTGGACGCGGAGGTGGTCGACCTGCGCACCCTCCTGCCGCTCGATCTGGAAAGGGTGGTGGCGTCGGTGAAGAAGACGCGGCGCTGCCTGGTCGTGCATGAGGCGACCCTGACCTCGGGTTTCGGGGCGGAGCTGGTGGCCCTGGCGCAGGAGGCGTGCTTCTGGCACCTGGAGGCACCCATCGGGCGGGTGGCCGGCTACGACACGCCCTATCCCCACGCCCAGGAGTGGGACTATTTCCCCGGCCCGAGGCGTGTGGCCGAGGCGCTGGTCGCGACCATGGAGGCGTGAGGATGGCCGAGCTCGTCATCAAGCTCCCCGACATCGGCGAAGGCGTCGCCGAGGCGGAGGTGGTCGAGTGGCACGTCAGGATCGGGGATGTGGTGCGCGAGGACGACACCCTGGCAGCGGTGATGACCGACAAGGCCACGGTGGAGATCCCGGCTCCGCGCGACGGCACCGTCGCCTGGCTGGGCGGCGAGGTGGGCGAGAAGATCGCCGTCGGCGCGCCCCTGGCCAAGCTGACGGTGGCGGGGGAGGGAGGCGAGGAGACGGTTTCCGCGGCGCCGCCGACGGCGCACGAGCAGCCATCGGAAGCGACACCGGCACCTGAGCGCACGCCTGAAAAGGACGCTGAACCCGAAGAGCAGCCCGCGGCCGAGGCGCGCACGCGTGAAGCGGCACCCGCGTCCCCGGCCGTCGATCGACCCGCTCGGAGCCTTGGCGACGGCGCGCTGCCGCGTCCCGAAGGCGAGCGGCCGCTGGCATCGCCGGCGGTGCGGCTGCGCGCGCGGGAGGCGGGGATCGACCTGCGGCAGGTCCACGGCAGCGGCCCGGCCGGCCGCATCACCCATGAAGATCTCGACGCCTTCGTCAAGGGAGGGGCCGCGGCCGCGCGGCCGCGGCGCCGCACGGAGGTAGAGGAGATCCGGATCATCGGGCTGCGCCGGCGCATTGCCGAAAGGATGACGCTGGCCAAGGACCGGATCCCGCACATCACCTACGTGGAGGAGGTCGACGTCACCGCGCTGGAGGAGCTGCGCGGGAAGCTCAACGCCGAGAGCGCGGGCGGGGCCCGGCTGACGATCCTGCCCTTCCTGATCCGGGCCCTCGTCCGCGCCGTGGACGAACAGCCCCTGGTCAACGCGCTTTTCGACGACGAGGCCGGGATCCTTCACCGCCATAAGGGCGTGCACGTGGGCATCGCCATCCAGACGGCGGGAGGCTTGCTGGTGCCGGTCGTCCGTCATGCGGAGGCGCGCAGCCTGCGCGACTGCGCCGAAGAGCTCGCCCGGGTGGCCACGGCCGCCCGCGACGGCACGGCGAAGCACGAAGAGCTCACCGGCTCGACCATCACCGTCACCTCGCTGGGGGCGCTCGGCGGCATCGTCTCGACGCCGATCATCAACCACCCGGAGGTGGCCATCATCGGCGTCAACAGGATCAGGGTACAGCCCCACTGGGACGGCCGGGCCTTCGTGCCGCGCAAGATGATGAACCTTTCCTCCAGCTTCGATCACCGGGTGATCGACGGCTGGAACGCGGCCAGCTTCGTTCAGCGCATGAAGTCGCTGCTGGAGACGCCGGCCATGCTCTTCCTGGAGGAGTGACCTGATGAAGGAGATCTCCTGTCAGCTTCTGGTGATCGGGGCCGGCCCCGGCGGCTACGTCTGCGCCCTCCGCGCCGGGCAACTCGGCGTCGACACCGTCATCGTCGAGGCGGCGCGCCCCGGTGGCGTCTGCCTGACCATGGGCTGCATCCCCTCCAAGGCCCTGATCCACGTGGCCGAGGAGTA
>DATGSB010000283.1:0-2297 GCA_035303045.1 Actinomycetaceae bacterium
CAGGCTCGTTGAGCAGCTCCACCACCCCGTTGACCGGGTTCGTCCGCAACACCAGCCGTTCTGCCAGTGCGTTCGCGTCATCGTGTGCCGCAATAGCCGCAAGCACGTAGGCAGGCTCAGGATCCTCGTCGACGAGGAACATCACCGCGCGGTAGCCGTCGTTGATGCGGCCCGTACGCACCCTCGAGTCCCTCGACCCAACGATTGGCTCGATGTGCAGCCCGGGCGCGGTGGGGTCAGACATCACCTTGCGCAGGAAATCCCACGCCCGGTTCTTCAACGACCCATCGACGTCGATCTGTTTCGTGAACTGCTTCGCCAGCGTCACCGTTGCCACGGGTCACCCACCTGCCTCTTCACGAGCCAATAGCGACGGCAGCCGTTCGGCAACGTCGTCCACCCCGACGCGAAGCACGGTCCAGCCGTCCTCAGTTAGGCCATCGTCACTGCTATCGGCAACCAGCACCGCAACGTGCTGGTCCGGCCAAGCGATGTCCACCGGCACTCCACGCTCGGTCTCATACCCAAGCTCTGGTAGCGGCACCCCTGCCCGCGCGACTACCTCCAGCGCACTCCGCTCGTCCTCCAGCGCCTCGGTCATCAACGCCTGCCACTCCTCCGTCAGGCTGGCCTCCGGTTCCGTGGCCAGCACCGACGACGGCACCACCTGGGTGTCGATCCCCACCTCGGCGGCCGCCGACTCCAACCTGCTCATCGTCTCGATGAACGGCGGCCGCTCAGCGAGACCGAGCACGTTCGACAGCGACAGCCACATGCGCCAGGTAGCCCGTGCGTCATGAGCGTCCAGGGCTTCGTCGCGGTCATCAATGACCACCCACGCACCGACGTCGAACCGTGGCGTCGAGGGGCTTGCGGCCACCAGCACCAGTCCGTCGGCATGCCACCACCAGGCCGGCAGCCCATCTGTTGTCGACTCTGGCACAGCTTCCCCATCGAGCAAGGCCCGAGCAGCCGCCGGAAGCTCGTCGCGCTCGAACGTGGATCGGCCGTCCTCACCCCAGAACGCCAGCGGCAATCCGGAGGCCAGCCGTTGCCACCCCTGTCGGTCTGGGCTGGCAATCCAGTCGATGATCTGGGTCAGCGCGTTGGCCCGGAGCGCATCATCCCCGACCGACCCAGCCGGAATCAACTTTCCCCGCAACTGGGTCAGCCGCTGCTGCACCTGGTGGGTGAACCACTGCGGTGGCGTCACAGACCTTCCGGACGCGACGCCCTCGAAAGCGTCCAGGTCTCCAGCGGTCACAGCCCACACAACGTGGCCCTCGCGGCGCAGTCCTGCGCGCTTCTCGGCGTCGTCGGCCAACCGGTTGGTCGCCGACGTGGCGTGGAAGTGGTAGCCGTCGGTGTAGATGTACATCCTCGGGACAGACGGGTCTTCGGTCAGGAGCACGAAGTCTGGCTGGGTACCGAGCAGTGTTGGCTGTGGACGCAGTGTCCACTGCCGGCGTCGGACGCCCGGCATGTTGATATGGACGACCGCACCGTCGACGTGTGGCTCCTCAGTCACGTCCGCGCCGCGAGCCTTCAGTGCCTCAACCAGAAGTGTCCGGAAGCGCTGCTCCAGATGGCTCTCCGGCGACGGGGGCGGCACGCTCCGCAGCGAAGTGACGTTCTCGGTCACCCACAGCGACTCGTCAGCCGGGTAACCGTCCACCTCGCCACGGCTGAGGATCTCCCCCAGGAGTTGTTGCGCCCGTGCCCGAGACGTTCGATCGACGGCCGCTGGTGAGGGAGCGAACGGCAACAGGCACCGGTGGCACGCCAAGATGCCGTCCGCGTCTTGACAACGACAGTTCGCAACGACGTCGTAGGCGGCCGCGAGCAGTTCGCGAACACGCGACGGACGTGCGAAGTCGGCCAGGTATCCGGTACCCCCGGGCACGGTGTCGTGTAGCACGAGAACGGAGCGATCACCGCCGTCGACAGGTGCGCGCACCTCAACCACCTCAAGGTGGTCTGGACTTCCGCCGAGCACCTCCCGCAGGCCGAGCAGCAAGGCCGCCTGGAACGACGGGCCCGCGAAGGTGTCCACACTGAAGTGCGGGGGGACCAGCAGTTGAACCGCCTGGGTGCGTAGCGACCGGCTCAGCGCGACCCAACGCCAGGGCACGTCGAGGTCGCGTCGGTGGACACACCAGCCCCGGTGCCGCGCGTGTCCCTCATCGCGATGCTGGGCTGCTGGAACGATCCCGCATCCCGGGCACACCTGGAACAGCGGGGCCCGTACCTGGTCGCCGGCAATGGAGCGCTCGCGCCCAGACTGGCGTTCACGGCCG
>DATGSB010000284.1:0-2610 GCA_035303045.1 Actinomycetaceae bacterium
CAATGAAGGCCCTGCAGCGGTCAGCGACCAGGCTCGCTTTCACGAGGCACAGAATCGTCACGGGACGAGCCGCCCCATCCGACCTCGCCTACGAACGTCACCTGCTCGCCCAGGTGGCCGCCGCACGCCGTCAACTCGAGGCGGCGACGTGAGACATCACAACGGCCGAGGCGTGACGCGCGTACCATCGCCTGAGAGCCGGGACCGCCCGGATCCCCTTGCACCGACGAGCACAGAGGCCAGCATGACCAACAATGACAACGGGGTGGACCGCCCGACGCCCGCCCGCAGCGCGGGCCCCCGGCCCGAAGCGATCGAGGCCGGACTGAAGCTGCGCGGCGGCGTCATCATGGACGTCGTCACCCCCGAGCAGGCCCGCATCGCTGAAGACGCCGGCGCCGTCGCGGTCATGGCACTCGAACGGGTGCCCGCCGACATCCGGGCCCAGGGTGGCGTCGCGCGGATGAGCGACCCCGACCTCATCACCGGCATCATCGACACCGTCGACATTCCCGTGATGGCGAAGGTCCGCATCGGGCACTTCGTGGAAGCCCAGGTGCTGGGCCACCTCGGCGTCGACTTCATCGACGAATCCGAGGTCCTCACCCGCGCGGACGAGGCCCACCACATCGACAAGCAGGCGTTCGACACGCCGTTCGTGTGTGGCGCGACGAATCTTGGTGAAGCCCTCCGCCGCATCGCCGAGGGCGCTGCGATGATCCGCTCCAAGGGGCAGGCGGGCACCGGCGACGTGGCCAACGCGACCCTGCACATGAGGACGATCCGCAGCGAGATCGCCGCGCTGAGCGCCCTGCCGGCCGAGGAGCTCTACCTCGCGGCCAAGGAGCTGCAAGCGCCCTACGACCTCGTGGCGGCGGTTGCCAAGGAGGGCCGCCTACCCGTGGCCCTGCTCACCGCCGGCGGTATTGCCACGCCCGCGGATGCGGCGATGATGATGCAGCTCGGCGCCGAGGGCGTGTTCGTCGGCTCCGGGATCTTCAAGGCCGATGAGCCCGCCAAGCGAGCGGCAGCCATCGTGCAGGCGACGCGGAACTTCACCGACGCCGCGACGATCGCGGAGGTGTCGCGGGGCCTGGGCGAAGCGATGGTGGGCATCACCGTCGACCAGCCGCCGGTCCCGCACGAACTGGATCCGGCCTCGGCGCGGGGAGCCGTGCGCGGCCGGTGAGTTCCGGCCAGCTCGGTCCCGAGTGGCTGCCAGGGCCCGACGGCATCCCGTTCCGCCGCGGAGCGCGCATCCTGCTGCTCGACCCCGCCGACCGGCTGCTCCTCGTGCGGGGTCACGACATCGACGACCCCGCCAGGTCGTGGTGGTTCACGGTCGGTGGGGGAATCGACCCGGGGGAGACGGCGCGCGAAGCGGCCGTGCGCGAGCTGCGTGAGGAGACGGGCGTCGTCCTGGCGCCCACCGACCTCCACGGCCCCGTCGCCCGCCGCAGCGCCACCTTCCACTTCCTGCGCCAACGGGTGCGGCAGGACGAAGAGTTCTTCTTCGCCCGCACCGACCGGCCCCAGGAACTCACGACGACGGGCTGGACAGAGATCGAGCGGCAGTTCATGGACGAGGCTCGGTGGTGGCCCCTCGAGGAACTCACCCACACCGAGGCCACCGTCTACCCCGCCAGCCTCGCCGCCGTCGTCGGAAAGCTCCGGCGTGGCTGGGACGGCACGCTGCTCGACATCACCGAGTGACGGCGTCGTCATCACCCCGTCGTCGGCCACGAGGGCGGCGGCGATAGGATCGAGGTGGTGGCGCCTGCGGATCGCAGTCGCTAGCTAGTGAGGAGCGCAAATCTATGGCAGGTCACTCCAAGTGGGCGACCACGAAGCACAAGAAGGCCGTCATCGACGCCCGCCGGGGCAAACTGTTCGCCCGGCTCGTCAAGAACATCGAGGTCGCTGCCCGCCAAGGTGGCGGCGATCCCGACGGCAATCCAACCCTGTTCGACGCCATCCAGAAGGCCCGCAAGTCCTCGGTCCCGATGGACAACATCGAGCGGGCCGTCAAGCGCGGTTCCGGCGCCGAAGAGGGCGGCTCCGACTGGGAAACGATCATGTACGAGGGATACGGCCCCGGCGGCGTCGCCGTTCTCGTCGAATGCCTGACGGATAACCGCAACCGGGCGGCCTCCGACGTTCGCGTCGCCTTCAGCCGCAACGGCGGCAACCTGGCCGACCCCGGTTCGGTCGCCTACCTCTTCACCCGCCGCGGCGTGGTCATCGTGCCCAAGGCGGAGGGGCTGAGCGAGGACGACGTGCTCGGCGCCGTGCTCGACGCGGGCGCCGAGGAGATCAACGACCTGGGGGAGAGCTTCGAGATCCTCAGCGAGGCAGGCGACGTCGTTCCCGTGCGCCAGGCGCTGCAGGCCGCGGAGCTGGACTACGACTCCGCCGAAGTGCAGTTCGTGCCGTCCATGGAGGTCGAAGTCGACCTCGAGGGCGCTCGGAAGGTCATCCAGCTCATCGAGGCCTTGGAGGACCTGGACGACGTGCAGAACGTGTTCGCGAATTTCGATGCCAGCGACGAGGTCCTCGCCCAGCTCGACGAGGACTGAGCCGTGCGGGTGCTCGGCGTCGACCCAGGCCTCA
>DATGSB010000285.1:0-3534 GCA_035303045.1 Actinomycetaceae bacterium
GTACACGCATACCGCGGCGGGACGCGGGCAGCCGGGGTCCTCGAGGTCCGGCTGGCGGGCCTTGGCCACGAGGGATCGGATGCGCCCCGCGGTGTCGGCGCCCTCCAGCGTCGTGAGATCGATGAGCGAGACGGCGAGGTCGAGCGCTCGCCGCTTCGAGTCTCCCTTGAGCGAACGCGTCGCCAGCTGGGCCGCGCGTTCCGTCAAGCCCACGCCGTCGACGCCGGGCAGTTGGGCGAGGTGACGGCGCAGGCTGCGGTCGGTCGGGTCACTGCCGAGGAGCCGCGTCGCTCGAGGCTCTGCCGCGTCGGTGACGGCGGGTGGGGTCACTGGGCCTCGTCGTCGGCGTCCGGGTCGTCCACGAGGTCCGGCTCCTCGACGAGCTGGTCGAGGATGTCGGCCTCGTCAGCTTCCTTCGTCATGTCGACGCGGGGGCCGGGGCTGTAGTCCTCCGGGTGGCGCGTGGGGTCGTCGGTGGCCTCGACCTCGTCCGGGTCCTGCTCCGGAATGTCGTCCTCACCCGTGAATCGCGTGCTCGCCGTCACGTGTGCCTCCCTCATTGAACGTCGTCGGGCGTGTTCTCAGTGTGCCCCTTACGGCGGTGGCGGGCCAGGTCGAACCACCCCGCGCCGTCGAGGGGTGGCGGCTTCGGGGGGTAGCGCTCGACTAGAAGCGGCCCGACCTTGTGCGGCACGGCCTCGCCGATATCGAACGCGTCTGCCAACGTGGCGAGTGCCCGCGGCAGTCGCTGCGGTGTTTGGCTGTAGATCGTCGCCAACGGTTGGCCGGCGCGGACGGATTCGCCCTGCCGGCAATGCAACTGCACCCCGGCTTCGGCCTGGACGTCGTCACCCTGCCGGGCTCGCCCGGCGCCTGCGCGCCATGCGGCGAGCCCGACGGGGTAGGCGTCGAGTCGGCGCACGACGCCGTCGCGCGGCGCGTGAAGGGTGTCGTGCTCCCGGGCCTGGGGAAGCGGCGCGGTCGGGTCGCCTCCCTGGGCGCGGATCATCGCGCGCCACACGTCCATCGCGCTGCCATCCGCCAAGGCGGCGGCGGGATCGGAGTGGCTGTGTCCCACGGCGGTGAGCATTTCGCGGGCGAGGGCCAGGGTGAGCTCGACGACATCGGAGGGACCTCCCCCGGCGAGCACGTCGATCGCCTCGGCGACCTCGAGCCCGTTGCCCACGGCGTAGCCCAGGGGCGTGGCCATGTCGGTGAGCACCGCGGTGGTGGGCAGCCCGGCCTCGGCGCCGAGTTCCACCATCGTTGCGGCGAGTGCCTCAGCGGCGGGGAGGTCCTTCATGAACGCCCCGGAACCGACCTTGACGTCGAGCACGAGGGCGTCGGTGCCCCCGGCGATCTTCTTGCTCATGATCGATGAGGCGATGAGGGGCAGGGACTCCACCGTCGCCGTGGTGTCCCGCAGCGCGTAGAGCCTCCGGTCCGCCGGCGCCAGCGTCGGGCTGGCGCCGCAGATGACCGCGCCGACGTTGCCGAGTTGGCGGCGGATATGGGCGGCGCTGAGTTCTGCCCGCCAGCCGGGGATGGCCTCCATCTTGTCCAGCGTTCCGCCCGTGTGGCCCAGGCCCCGGCCCGATATCTGTGGCACGGCCGCCCCGCAGGCTGCCACGAGCGGCACGAGGGGCAGGGTGATGTTGTCGCCCACCCCGCCGGTGGAGTGCTTGTCGACCGCGGGCCGGCCGAGGCCGCTGAGGTCCATGCGCTCACCCGAGGCGATCATTGCCTGCGTCCATTCGGACAGCTCCACACCGGCCATGCCGTTGAGGTAGATCGCCATGGCGAGCGCCGCGGCCTGTTCGTCGGCGACGACGCCGCGCATGTAGGCGTCGAGGAACCAGTGGATCTGCTCGGCGCGCAGGGCGTGCCCGTCCCGCTTGGCGCGAATGACGTCGACCGCGTCGAAGGCCTCCATCGGCCCAGACTAGGGCGCCCGGGCTAGGGGGACTCGGGTGGCGGGGGCGCGGTGGCGGGTCGCAGGTGGTGGGGGCCGAAGGGCTCGGGGAGGAGGTCGCTCAGCGCCCGGACGCCGCTCGGCGTCTCAACCAGCAGGGACTCCCCGGCGTGCTCCCACAGCAGTTGGCGGCATCGGCCGCACGGCACGAGCGGGCGCCCGGCCGCGTCGACGCAGACGAGGGCGACGAGCCTGCCGCCGCCACTGGCGTGCAGGTCGGAGATGAGGCCGCACTCGGCGCACAGGGTGAGCCCGAAGCTGGCGTTCTCGACGTTGCACCCCACGACGATGCGCCCGTCGTCGGTGAGGCCTGCGGCTCCCACCGGGAAGGCGGAGTAGGGCACGTAGGCGCGTGCCAGCATGTCGCGTGCGGCCTCCCGCAGCCGCTGCCACGGCGGCTCGGCGGACCTCACGGGATCCTCCCAGCGGCGGGCGGCGGGGCCGGGGGGTCGATGACGACGGCGGGGCGCGAGGGCCTTCCCTGCCGCAGGGGTGGAGTGGGGGGCCGGTCGCGCCGGGCGGCCTCCATCGCGGTGGTGGCCATGACTCGCATGGCGATGCCCACGGCGCGTTCGTCGATCTCCAGGTCGCCCTGGTGGAGATCGTAGGCGCGGCCCCCGGGAGTCCTCGTGCCCAGCCGGATCATGGCGCCGGGGACCTGGGTGAGGTACCAGGCGAAGTCTTCCCCACCCAGCGACTGCTCGGTCAGCACAACGCCGTCATCGCCGAGCACCGAGCGGGCGGCCGCCTCGATCGTGGCGACGCACTGCTCCTGGTTGTCCACCGGCGGCACCCCCATGTGACGGTCGAGGGTGACCTCGACGTCGTAGGGCGCAAGGATGTGGGCCACCGCCTCCTCGACGAGCTCACCTGCGCGGCGCCACGTGGCGACGTCGAGGGACCGCAATGTGCCGCTGACCGAACCGGTGGCGGGAATCGAGTTCGCCGCGCTGCCCGCCTGCACCGCTCCCCACGTGAGGTTGACGCCCGATCGCGGGTCGAGCCGGCGGCCCAGGACGGCGGGCAGTTGCGTGATGAGGGTGCCGAGCGCGAAGACCACGTCGCCGGTGAGGTGCGGCCGCGACGTGTGGCCCCCCGAGGCCCGCAGCGTCACCTTCAGCGCATCGGAGGCGGCGGTGATGGGGCCGATGCGTGACCCGATGACGCCGACGTCGAGCTTCGGGGCCGTGTGCAGCGTGAAAATCTGTTCAACCGGATCGAGCACCCCCTGCTCGACGAGAGTGCGCGCCCCCGAGGGATGGCCCTCCTCGCTGGGCTGGAACACCAGCCGCACTCCCACCGGCAATCGCCCCTCCTCGGCCAGCCGGGCGAGCACGAGGCCGGCGCCGAGCACGGCGGCGGTGTGAAGATCATGGCCGCATGCGTGGGAGAGGCCGCTGCGCTGCGAGGCATAGGGCAGGCCGGTGGTTTCGGGGACCGGCAGGGCATCGAGGTCGGCGCGCAAGGCGATCCGGCGCCGGCCGGCCGCGCGGGCGTCGCGGCCGATGTCGCAGACCACGCCGGTCCCCGCCAACCGCTGGGGCGCGAGGCCCGCGGCGGTG
>DATGSB010000286.1:0-2104 GCA_035303045.1 Actinomycetaceae bacterium
CGATCGTTGCGGGCCAGACCGGCATGTTCCTCATCTTCACCGTGAGCTTCGGGGTCATCGGCCTCATCACCGAGCGGGAGGAGGGCACGATGACGCGCCTGCGGTCGATGCCGATGCCCGCCGGGCTCATCGTGGCCGCCAAGGCCGGGGGCGGGTTCATTCTCGGGCTCATCGCCACCACCGTGCTGCTGACGATCGGCACCCTGCTCTTCGACGTGTCTTTCGGCTCGGTGCCGCTCGTCGCCCTCGTCGTCGTTGCCGGGGTGTTGGCGGCGACGTCCCTCGTGTTCCTCATCGCCCGCGTCGCGCGCACGGCCGAGCAAGCGGGCGTAGCCCAGGCGATTACGGCGATCGTGCTCGGCATCGCCGGTGGCGCCTTCTTCCCGCTGGCCGCCAGCGGCTGGGTGGCCACCGTGCTGGACCTCAATCCGATCGCCGCCTTCATTCGCGGGCTCGGTATCACCGCGGGAGGCGGCGGGCTCGGCCAGCTTGGGACGCCGCTGGCGACGATGCTCATTTTCGCGATCGTCATGATCGTCCTGTCGCGCCTCGTGCCGGATCGTGAGGAAGCGTGATGGGCGGCCGGCTTCGCACCCTGGGCGCCATGGCCGCGTTGGCGCTGCGCCGCTTCGTGCGCGATCGGGCCAACGTGTTCTTCGCCTTCGTTCTGCCGCTTGTGCTCGTGTTCGTCATCGGCCTGCAGTTCGGCGAGGGTTCATCCCAGGCCCGCGTGGGGCTCGTGAACGGGGGCGCCGACGCCGGCTTTGCGGCGGAGCTGACGGCGGCGATGGAGGCCACCGGACTCGAGGTGGAAGAGCTTGAGGAGGATGTCGCCACCTCGCGCGTGGCCCGCGGCCAGCTGACCGCGGCGGTCGTGTTGCCCAACGGCGGGGCGGGTGAGCGGGGTGCAGCCGGTGAGCGCGGCGGCGTCGGCGGCAGCGGCGAGGCCGGTGGGAGTGGCGAGGTCGGCGCAGCTGGCGAGGTCGGCGCAGCTGGCGAGGCCGGCGGGCCGATCGAGGTGGAGCTGCTGACGGCGAGCACGGGCAATGGTTCGGTCACGGCCCGGGTGCATGAGGCCGTCACGGCGGTGGCGGCGCAGCGCGCCCAGGCCTCCGCGCTGGCTGGTGCGGGGTTCAGTGCGCAGGAGGTTGACGACGCGTTGGCCGCGGCCCGGTCCGACGTCCGCCTCAGCACCGTCGAGGTCGTCGAGGCCAGCGACCTGGCCCGGGCCTTCGCGGGGGCGACGACCTTCAGTGTGGGTGCGGGGTCCCAGGTGCTGCTCTTCGTCTTCCTCAACTCGCTGGCCGCCAGTCAGGATCTCATCCAGTCGCGGCGCTTCGGCACGATCGGGCGGGCGTTGTCGGCGCCGATCCCGCCGGGTCGGTTGCTCGGCGGATTGGGCCTCGGCCGCTTCGTCATCGCCTTCGCCCAAGGCGCCTACATCATGCTTGCCAGCTCCCTGCTGTTCTCGGTGAGCTGGGGCAACATCGCTGCGTCACTGCTCGTGCTCGCCGCGTTCTCCGCCGTGGCTGCCGGTGCGGCGCTGCTGCTGGGTTCGCTGCTCGACAACGAGGGGGCCGCCTCCGGCGCCGGCGTGGGCGTCGGGCTTGTGCTGGCCGCGCTCGGTGGCGGGATGCTGCCGCTCGAGCTGTTCCCCGACACGCTGCGCACCGTGGCCTACGCGATCCCGCATTCGTGGGGCTACGAAGCCTTCGCCGCCATCCAACGCCGCGACGCTGGTGTGCTCGACGTGCTACCGCAGCTCGGCGTGCTCACCGGCATGGCGATCGTCGTGCTGTTGGCCGGCACGATGGCCTTGCGCCGCAGTCTCGCCCGGGCGATGTAGGCGGGGCCTTGCTTGCGCGGCGTCGGTTGCGGCTTGCCGTGCGCGATAGGGCCGTTGCGGGGGCGGCGGGCCCCCGGTGCCACCCAACGCTTTGGGACTAGAAGGGCGGTTCGTCGGGGAACGGGTCGGGCCGGTCGTCCTCGCTGGCTTTGACGCCGAGCGGGGAAAGGCGTTGGACGATCCCGTCGGCGTCACGCAGGTAGCGGTGGCCGGTAGGAGTGATCCATTCATAGCCGGCGTCTTCGCGGTGGCGTAGCT
>DATGSB010000287.1:0-2437 GCA_035303045.1 Actinomycetaceae bacterium
CACGCTAGCGGGGACGGAGGCCGGGCGGCGGCGGATCGGGGAAATCTTCGCCGCGGCGCTCGGACATTCTGTACCGGCTCCGGCTCTCCCGCAGTACAGGGGTTTCCCGTCTGTCAGAGGCCCTCGGGCGACGTTAGCCGACCATATGTGACCTTTGTCCCAAGGTAGCATTGTGTAGTCGGTTGTATTCCGAGACGTTATGCGCCCTCGACTGGACATACGCACCCGTCATGGCAGACTGCCGACATCCCCCGCATCATCCGCCGATTCCGGGGCGAGATACGATCCCCAACGCCATAAGCCGCGTTAGTGGTTACCCTACGGTAGTCCCGCGTCACATCCCAGGCCGGACCACCGCGCCCCAGGGATCATCCCGAACCCGCACCCCGAGCGGGTCCCCCCAGGTGCCCCTCAGCACCCGGCGACTTACCGCACCCGATGAACTTCGACGCGGATCGACAGGAGAACCGTGCAGGCAGTACCCAAGCGACGTGGGCGCAGTATCACCGCCCGCATCCGCGCGATGGTCATGATCCCCACCAGCGCACTGTTCGCGCTGTGGCTGATCCTCACCGGCGTCCTCGGCACCTGGGCCGGGTTCCAGCTCATCCTCGCCAACGCCACCGAGGACCTCGTCACCCCCTCGGCCGTCGGACTCGTCGACGCCATGGAGGAACGCTCGGCCACCATCGCCCACATCGAGAACCCCGAGGACGCACAGCTCTCGCAGGAACTCGCCGAGGCGCGCGCTTCGACCGACCAGTCCCTGGGCACCATCGTCGAGGACCTCATCGGCTTCGCCGACATGGCACCCGGTGACGGCGGCATGCACATCGAGATGCTGCATGACATGTACGGCGACATCGACCAGATCCGGAGCGCCGTCGACTCCGGTGACGCCGGCCGCGCCGAGGTCCTGGACTACTACAACGAGCTCGTCCTGCACGGCGCCGACAGCTTCGATTCCCAGGGCCGCGAGGGCAACAGCGGCGACGCCGTCAGCCCCGGTTTCAGCGCCATCTACACGTTCCGCATGGTCGACACCCTCGCCAAGGCCGACGCGCAGATCGCCCGCGCCCTCAGCACCGGCGAACTCACCGTCGAGGACCAGCGCGAGTTCACCCGCCTCGTGGGGGCCTACGAAGGCTTCCTCCAGGCCAACGCCCAGTACCTTTCCGACGAGCAGCTCGAGCGGCACGAGGCCGTGCTCGACAGCCCCGAGTGGGAGCGCCTCAAGGAGTACGAGCAAGAGATCATCGACCGCCAGGTCGAGAGCGGCACCGTCACCGACCCGATCACCCTCGAACCCGAGACCGTCGACGACCTGACCATGCCCGTGGACGCCGACGACTGGCGCGAGGCCTACCAGCCGATCCTGGAGGAGTTCACCGCCATCGGCGCCGCCGAGGCCGAGTACGCCGCCGCCATGACCCGCTCCGGCGCCAACACCTGGGTCATCACCGCCATCGCCGGGAGCCTCGGCGTGGCCGCCGTCATCATCGGTGCGGCGTTGCTGGCCCGCCGCTCCTCCCGAGAGCTCACCTCCCAGCTCCTCAAACTGCGCGACGACTCCGACGAGCTGGCACGCAAACAGCTGCCCGACCTCATGGCCCGGCTCCACCGGGGCGAGCGCGTGGACACCAGGACCTCGATGCCCGAGCTGGAGCGTTCCGACGACGAGATCGGTGACGTCGCCGAGGCCTTCAACACCGCCCAGCGCGCCGCTGTCGACGAGGCCGTGCAGCAGACCGAGCTGAGCCAGGGCATCAACCGTGTCTTCCTCAACATCGCCCACCGCAGCCAGACCCTGGTCCACCGCCAGCTGCGCCTGCTGGACAAGATGGAGCGCGAGCAGGAGGACCCCGAGCAGCTCTCCCAGCTGTTCAAGCTCGACCACCTGGCGACCCGTTCGCGCCGCAACGCCGAGAACCTACTGATCCTGGGCGGGGAGGCCCCCGGCCGCACCTGGCACCGCCCCATGCCGCTCATCGACGTGCTGCGCGGCGCCATCTCCGAGTCCGGCGACTACACCCGCGTCAAACGCCAGCGCCTCGCACGCGTGAACCTCAACGGTCCCGCGGTCGCCGACGTCATCCATCTGGTCGCCGAACTCGTCGACAACGCGACCATGTTCTCACCACCGCACACGAGCGTGCGGCTGAGCAGCGATGACGTTCCCAACGGCGTCACCGTCGAGATCGAGGACCGCGGCCTGGGCATGTCCGACGGCGAACTCGCATCGGCCAACAGCCTTTTGGCCGATCCGCCCGAGTTCGACGTCATGCGGCTCAACGAGAAGATGCGCCTGGGCCTGTTCGTGGTCTCGCACCTGGCCCACCGCCACGGCATCAAGGTGCACCTGCGGGCTTCGCCCTACGGCGGTGTGCAGGCCATCGTGCTGCTGCCCCAGGAGCTCATCTCCGGGGAACGCGCCTCG
>DATGSB010000288.1:0-2473 GCA_035303045.1 Actinomycetaceae bacterium
GTGCCACGGACGTCCCCGGCACGTGTCGGGCACACGGGATAGCGTCGTCGGCGTCGCCACCTCGCCGTCCCCAGGAGGACCTCCAGTGCACGACTTCGACACGATCACCGTCGACCAGCTCCGCGCCGCGGGCAGCACCAAGTGGACGATGTTCCCCGACACCATCGGCGCGTTCATCGCCGAGATGGACTTCGGCGTGCCGCCGCAGGTGGCCGACGTCGTGCGCCGCGCCGCCGACACCCAGGCCCTGGGCTACCTCCCCGCCGCCGACCGCGCCGCCGCCAAGCAGGCCACGGCCGCCTGGCTTGGCCGCAGCTTCGGCTGGCAGGTCCCGCAGGAGCACGTCTACCTCCTGCCCGACGTGCTCTCCGCGATGCGCATCGCGATCCACCACTTCACCCCGGCCGGCTCGCCCGTCATCGTCCCGACGCCGGCCTACATGCCCTTCCTCACCGTCACCCCCGCCCAGGACCGCGAGGTGGTCGAGGTGCCCTCGATCCTCGACGACGACGGCCGCTACCGTCTCGACCTCGACGCGATCGACGCCGCCTTCGCCGCGGGCGCCGGGCTGCTCGTGCTGTGCAACCCGTGGAACCCCGTGGGCCGGGTGCTCACCCGCGAGGAGCTCCTCGCCGTCGCCGACGTCGTCGACCGCCACGGCGGGCGCGTCTTCGCCGACGAGATCCACGCCCCGCTCCTCCTCGACGACGGCCCCCACATCCCCTACGCCTCCCTCGACGAGCGCACCGCCGCCCACACCATCACCGCCGTCGCCGCCTCCAAGGGTTGGAACGTTCCCGGCCTCAAGTGCGGCCAGATGATCCTGTCCAACCCCGACGACGTCGCCGCCTTCGCCCCGTACGCCACCGACTCGGCGGACACGGTCGGCCTCCTGGGCGGTCGCGCCGCCGTCGCCGCCTACGAACACGGGCAGGACTGGCTCGACGACGTCGTCACCTACCTGCGCGGCAACCGGGACCTGCTCACCGAGATGGTCGACCAGATCCCGGGGGTTCGGCTCGGCCCGGTGGAGGGCACCTACATCGCCTGGCTCGACTGCCGCGAGCTCGACCTGCCCGGCGGCCCGGCCCAGTTCTTCCGCCGCGAGGCCAGCGTCGCCCTCACCGACGGCGCCCACTGCGGCGCGGCCGGCCGCGGGTTCGCGCGCCTCGTCTTCGCCATGCCCCGCCCGGTCCTGCGCCAGGCCCTGGAGCAGATGCGCGACGCCGTCCTCCGCGGGCGGTGATCCGCGACGGGGCGGCTGCCCGCCTCAACCATGTAGTGGCCGGGCTGGGCGGGTCTCTCCGCCAGGAGCCTCGGTAGCCCTTCGGGATACCCCGAGGTTCGCCCCGGCGAATCGCCGACAGCGTCCTCACCACCGAGAGCTCACTTGTGGACCCAGCAGGCACGACCGAACACCCTCGGGCCGCGCGCGTGCGAACAGACGGCTGTAGCCGGAGTGCAGGTATCGCCCACCCTCCTTCTCCACATGCACGATCTCCACGGGCGTGAGCGAATTCAAGACCCGAAGTCGATGTTTCCCATGAGCCCGGGTGACACAATTCCGGGCATGACCCTCCACGTCGGTGAATCCACCATGCCTCCCGCTGTGTCCGAATTACTTTCCTCCCCGGCCGGCCCATCGGTGCGCGCCAAGCCGAAGCGGGCAGCGTGGGAGAAGTGGCTCGCGGGTATTGACGGAGCCGAGGCCGGACTGGCAGTGGTCCCTGCAGAACTCGATCGGGCCGAGATGTGCCGGATCTCGGAGAAGCTGATTGCCTCGCGCGAGATCGTCGGCGCCTTCGTCGTCGCCATGGTCTGGGGCTACGGCAGCTCGGGATACGGCCCGTACCGCACTCGCGCAGTTCTCACCGGACATCGATCGCCGCAGGGCAGGAGCATCGAGCCGAACGTCGTGGAAAGGCTGCGCGAATCTGCGACAATCGCCCGCGAGAAGGGAGCAGTCGAGGGGTTTCGCTACCTGAACAACCGGAATCTCGGAAGGATCGCCTATCTCGGTCCGGCGTTCTTCACGAAATGGCTGTACGCCGCCACGGCGCGAGGCGTTCATGACAGCCGGGAGGCAGCGCCCGTCCTCGACGCCCGCGTGCTCGGGTGGGTCAACCACCACACGGATCTGCACCTCCGGCCAAGGCTCACGGAGGACTACGCCCGATACCTCGCGGCCCTGACGGTGTGGGGTACGGCGGCCGAGCCCGCACGGACACCGGTCGCCGTCGAGGAGGCCATCTTCGACGCGACCGCGACGTGAATGGGCGGCCGGCCGATACGTTCGGGGCCTACGACACGCCGAAGCCCCGCACCGAGGAGTCGGTGCGGGGCTTCCACGTGAGACTCAGTTCCCGGCGGCCTGGTACTGCTCGAGAATCGAGGCAGGAATGCGCCCGCGGGCGCTGACCTCGATACCGTTCGCCTCGGCCCACTTACGAACGGCCTTGGCGTCATAGGACCG
>DATGSB010000289.1:0-3206 GCA_035303045.1 Actinomycetaceae bacterium
CTCGGAGAGCATGGCGAGCACCATGTACTCGTAGAAGCTGAGGTCGGCGTGGCGCTGCATGCTCGTGTCGAGCACGCCGGGCAGGAGCGTGACGAGGTCGGAGATGTTGAGCCAGGCCGCCATCTCTTCCTCGTTGAGCCATTTCGGCTGATCCACCATGCCTCCTCCTAGGTCCTACCGAATACCCTTGCCTTACCGAATACCCTTGCCTTACCCAACACCAATGCCCTGGCCGACACCCGACGGTTGATGCTTCAAGCATAAGGGGCGTGGTCGCCGCTGTAAACCGTGCTCTTGGCCACGGCCCGTCGGGAGCGCCGACCGGTCCGTGACGGGATGGCAGGCTAGCCGAGTGACTTCCCAGCTCGTCGCCGCAGCCGCCATCGTCGACTCCCTCACCCGCCCGACCCGCCTGCTCGCCGCTCGGCGCAGCTCGCCACCGCGGTTGGCCGGGATGTGGGAGCTGCCGGGGGGCAAGGTCGAGGACGGCGAGGGCGCCGAGGCGGCCGTGCATCGCGAGCTCGCCGAGGAGCTCGGGGTCCGTGTCGAGCTCGGACGGCGGATCGAGGGTCCGATGGCAGGCGATTGGCCCATCCTCGACGGCCTCGTCATGCGCGTGTGGCTCGCACGCATCCGCTCCGGCTCCCCGGAGCCGCTGGCCGACCACGACGAACTGCGGTGGGTTCCCACCTCCGGATGGGACGAGGTGGCGTGGCTCGAACCCGACGTCCCCTTGCTGCAGGCCATCTGGCCGCTCACCCGATCCTGAGGATTGTGGGGCGCGCCCCCGCTCACATGACGCTGTCGCACCACACCGTGTCGGGATCGAAGCGCCCGCCGCAGGAGTTGCCGAACTCCTCGTACCGCGTACCGAACCGCGAGTTGAGGTAGAGGTCGTCGCAGGCCGCACCGTCACCCTCGGCGCAGTCGTCCCACATCGCATCCAACACCGGGTTGTCGCCGTAGTCGTAGCCCTCCTCCAGCGAGGTGTTGGAGTCGAATTCGATGCCCGTGCGCGCGATCCCGCCCACGAGGTTCCACACGACGATGAAGGCCACGACGAGGATCGCTAGAATGCCTGCGCCCACGAGCGCGACAATGAGGCCCACGCGTTTGCCGTCGCTCGACGTGGTGGTCGTGGTGGTCGTCGTGGCATACGGGTTGTGGTCGACGCCGTAGGGGTTCGGCTGCGGCGTGGCCGCATACGGGTTGGCGTAGGGGTCGTAGCCCGTGCCCATCGGCGCCGATACCTCGACCGGGGCGCGCCGGCGCAGTGCCGCGTCGACGGCGGGGTCCCCCAGCTGGCCCAGCCAGGCGAGGACGTCGGTCGGGGTGTTGGGGTTGGCGGCCACGAACTGTCGCAGGTCGGGGCGCTGGGTGGCCATCGCGTGGAGTGTCGCCGCGTCCGTGGCGCCGTCGAGAGCACGGTGGACGGTGTAGGTGCGTGGGTCGGTCACCGTCGCATTATGGCGAACTCTGCTCGCCGGAGGGAGCCAGCGACGGCGCCGGCAGGTCGAAGCGATCCCGCAGGGCGCGGCGCGCCGCGAACCAGCCGCTCATCCCGTGCACCCCCGGGCCCGGGGGCGTGGCCGAGGAGCAGAGGTACACCCCGGGGATGCCGGTCGCGTACGGGTCCCAGCCGCCCGTGGCGCCGAGGACGACGCGGCGCAGGCCCATGGCTCCCCCGGCGATGTCGCCCCCCACGTAGTTCGCGTTGTGGCGCGGAAGCTCGGCGGCGGGGATGCACTGAGAAGCCACGACGACGTCGCGGAAGCCGGGGGCGAACCTCTCGATCTGTCCGATGACATCGGCCGTGACGTCGCGGGTCGAGCCCCGCGGCACGTGTGCGTAGGTCCACAGCGGGCGCAGGTTGCCGGACGCGCGGCTGGGGTCGGCGACGGTGGGGTCCGACAGCAGCGTCACCGGCGCCGCGGCGTGCCTGCCGCGGGAGACGTCGGATTCGGCGCGGCGCATCTGCTCGCGCGTGCCGCCCAGATGCACGGTGGCAGCGGCTCCGACGCCGGGATTGCGCCACGGGACCGGGCCGCTGAGCACGAAATCGACCTTGGCGGCGGCGTCTCCGTATCGGAACCGGGCGAGGCGGCGCCGCACGGCCGACGGGAGTCGCCCGCCCCAGATCTCGAGCAGCCCGCGAGCGCCGGTGTCGAACAGGTAGGCCCGGGCGCGGGGCAGTTGGCGGTAGTCCGTGATGCGCCAACCGGTGGTCACGCGCCCGCCGTGGCGGCGCACATCGGCCAGCAGGGCGTCGGTGATCGCCTGCGAGCCGCCGACGGGGATGGTCCATCCCCCGGTATGCGCGAGGGTGCCGAGCATGAGGGCCACCCCGGCCGGAACCAGCGCGGGCATCGGTGAGATCGCGTGCGCCGCGACGCCGGTGAACAGAGCTGGCGCGACGTCCTGGGTGAACGGCACGTTCCACGCCGGCCCGCCCTGCCCGAGCATGCCGAGCCCGAGCGCCGCCGCGGCGCGCAGGCCTCCGGGTGTGCGGGCCTCGGCGGGAATGCGGCGGAGGTCGCCGAGCGTGAGGGCGATGACGGCGTCTTCGTCGTCCACGAGCGGCCCGAAGAGACGGCGCCACACCCGCCCATCCGCGCCCAGCTCGCTCACCGTTCGCTCGAGGTCGCGGTAGGCCAGGCCCGCCCGCGCGCCGTCGAGGGGTTGGGCGTAGGAGACCTCGGGGGCCCGCAGCTCCACGCCGCGGGCGGCCAGGTCGAACTCCCGCAGGAACGGGCTGCGGGTGGCCAGCGGGTGGACCGCCGAGCACAGGTCGTGGCGCACGCCGCTGGCGAGCCCGAGGTCCACGGTGCGAGCCCCGCCGCCGAGGGTGGTCTCGGCTTCGATGAGGTGAACATCGAGGCCCGCGCGGGCCATCGTCACCGCCGCTGCCAGGCCGTTGGGGCCCGAGCCGACGACGACCGCGTCGGTGGTTTCGCGGCTCATGCCGGCCGCAGTCGTCGCGGCACGCGGGCGCGCAACCGGCGCAGCGGCGGCCCGGCCGTGGCGCGCGCCCACCGATCGAGGGCTTCGTAGGTGCGGGTGGAGACGAAGATGCCGTCGAAGGCGATCATTGCCAGTGAGAACCAGGGCAGGCCCATGAGGACGGCGATTCCGACGTGCATCGCCACGACGCCGAGGAGCGCGATGCGCCGGGTGACCGGGTGGAGCAGCCCGACGGCGAAGAAGAG
>DATGSB010000290.1:0-2488 GCA_035303045.1 Actinomycetaceae bacterium
GCGCGCTGGAGGGGGCCGCCGAGCGTCGCCCGGAGAACGTGCGCGTCGTCTTCCTGCCGCTGCTCGCGATCTGCGCGGCGGCACTGTGGCAGGCACGTGGCCGGCGCGACATGCGGGTGGCCTGGTGGCGGCGGACCGGCCTGGTCGTGTGCCTGCTGGGGATCGCGCTGGGCCCGGCAGTGCCCTCGGCATCGACGACGGTGGTGTCCAACGCAGAGATCTTCTTCGTCGTCGACCGCACCGGCTCGATGGCCGCCGAGGACTACAACGGCGATCAGCCGCGCCTCGATGGAGTGCGCCACGACATCAACGCGATCGTCGAGGCGATGCCGGGCGCGCGTTACTCCGTCATCGCCTTCGACAGCCAGGCCACGCGGCAGCTGCCGCTGACGACGGACGCCCGCGCGGTGCAGACGTGGGCGGAAACCTTCACCCAAGAGATCACGTTCTACTCCGCCGGATCGGCGATCGACCGTCCGTTGGATGCGATGACGACGGCCCTCCGCGGTGCCGCCGAGCGCCACCCCGCCAATGTGCGCTTCGTGTTCTTCCTTGCCGACGGGGAGAACACCCGAGGCGACGGCAGCGATGGCCAGGAGCCTCAGATCGCCTCCTTCGCGCCGTTGGCGGAGTACGTCGACGGGGGCGCGGTGCTGGGTTACGGGACGGCCGAGGGTGGCCGGATGCGCGTGTATGACGGCACCCCGGAGACGGGCGCGGGCACGGATGCGCCGTGGATCGTCGACACCACCCAGGAGGGTGACCCGCCGGCCGTCTCGCGCATCGACGAACAGCAGCTGCGCAGCGTGGCCGGGCAGCTGGGCGTGCCATATGTGCACCGGGCGGAGCCGAGCGAGGTGTCCTCGATCGTTGCGGGCCTCGACGCCGAGCTCATCGCCGAGGACGGCCGCCGCGACGCCGCCGTCCTCGCCGACGTCTACTGGCCCCTGGCGGTCGTTGCCGCGGTGCTCCTCGTGTGGGAGGTTGCCTTCCAGGTTCGCGGCTTTCCGCGCCCGCACCTGCCAGGACGACGAAGGGTGGGGGCATCGTGACGTCGCAATTCGACAGGGCTCGGCGCCGTCGCCGGTTGCTGGCGTGGTCGGCTCCCGTCGTCGCCCTCGCGGTGATCGCGGGGCTGTATTTCACGTCCCTGTGGGCGCTCAACGCGTGGGGCGTGAGCCGTTACGCCGAGGACGCCGAAGGGGCCGGCGAGGTCTTCGAGGTCGTCCAGCGGTGGAATGGCCCGATCGAGGTGTGGCGCGCGCATTTCAACACCGGCACCGCCGATTTCGCCTCGGGGCGGATTTTCGATGCGCTGCCAGAGCTGCGCGAAGCGCTGCGCCACGTGCCGACGGCTCCGCCCGCCGCGAGCGGTGCGGAGGGCCAGAAGGATCCCGAAGCGCCCGAGTGCCGGGTGCGGCGCAACCTCTCGCTGACGGTCGAGGCGATTGGTGACGACGTCGCGCTGGAGGACGGCGACGAGGAGATGGCGGCGACGTTCTGGGCCGACGCGCAGGAGATCATCGGGCCCTGCGTCGAGGACGAGGAGAACGCCGAGAGCGCCGAGCGCCAGCAGCAGAAGCAGCGGGAGGCCGAGGGGCAGCAGCAGCCGCCCGAGGAGGACGACGGTGGTGCGGATCCCGAGGATCCGGACGGCCCCGACGACGGTGAGGATCCGGGGGACTCCGACGGCGCAGACCCCACGCCGGAGGCCACGCCCACGCCCGACCCCACCGAGGATCCCAAGCGCGAGGAACTCGAAGAGCGCAACCGCGAGGCGGAGCGCGAGCGCCAACAGCAACAAGAGCGCGGCGGCGGAGGTTACGGCGGCGGCCAGAACTGGTGAGAACTGCTCGGAATTGGTGAGGCAGCGCAGAGTCTCAGAATGAGACGGCGGGAGCGGCGCTGGGCTGCCCTTGGCTGTGTGCGGTGTAATGTCCGCATCCGCGCGGGCGGGCGATCGGAGTGCTGCGCGCTGCAGCGCGGACGAGCGCTCGCCAATGGTGTCATCCACTGAGTGGTGGCGTTCGAACTACTGGGCTCGACCTCACCTCAGGGAGATCATCATGGAAACATCGTCCAAGGCGCCTCGTCGCTGGATCCGTTCATTTGCCATCGGTGCCGCCGCCGCACTTGCGGTCACCGTTGCTGCCCCGGCGGCTCAGGCCGCCTCGTCAGACCTGCGCGACTTGCGGGTCAAGGCCCCCATCCAGCGAATCATCATTCCCAAGGGGGATCCATACGAGATCCTCGGTGGCGACCCCTACGAGATCCTGGGCGGTGACCCCTACGAGATCCTGGGCGGGGACCCGTACGAGATTCTCGGCGGTGACCCCTACGAAATCCTCGGTGGCGACCCGTACGAGATTCTGGGCGGCCCCGGCGGTGGTGTGGCCCTGTAGCCCCGCGCTCGGCCAGAAGGCTCCCACCCGAGTGCCGGGTGGGAGCCTTCTTATTGTGTCGTCTCGAGATCGGAACATTCGCAACA
>DATGSB010000291.1:0-3023 GCA_035303045.1 Actinomycetaceae bacterium
TGCACCATCGGCAACGCGATGGTCAACACGGCCCAGTTCTCCTACCAGGGTTGGCTGTCGTTCGGGTTCATGATCCTCGGCACCGGGGCGGCCACCCGCCTATACGTGCAACGCCACCGCCCGACCGCCGCCCGCCGCGAGAGCGCAGCGATCAGCGTCTGACCCCGGCGGCCCGCACCGCCACGCACGACCACCTGCAATGACAAAGGAGCCCGAACTATGCCCCTCATCCTGGAAACCGACGGACAGGTCTGCCCCTTCCCGCTCGTGGAAGCCAAACAGGCGATCGACAGCCTGCCGGAGGGGGACTACCTGACGATCAACTTCGACTGCACACAGGCCACCGACGCCATCCCGCGATGGGCAGCGGAGAACGGCTATCCCGTTACCCACTTCGACCGCGTGAGCGACGCCTCGTGGACGATCACCGTGCAAAAGACGAGCGGCTAGGCCGCAAGGGCGAGCAAGACCGCGCAGCAGCGGAGAGCGCATGGCCCCAATCCGTGCGCTCCCGCTGCGCCACTACGCGAGAGTGAGGAAGAGCTTCTCCAGCTCCGCGGTCGTGAGGTTCTCCTCGCGCTCGGCGGTCTCGGGGTCGGCGATGCAGTCGCGCATCGCCGCGGAGATGATCGCGAATCCGGCGCGGTCGAGGGCCGCGGAGACGGCGGCGAGCTGGGTGACGACCTCTCGGCAGGAGCGCTCGTCTTCGACGGCAGAGATGACGGCGTTGAGCTGGCCTTGGGCACGGCGCAAGCGATTGAGGATGCGCCGCTGCGCATCGGGATCTGTGGCAGACATGCTTTCAAGATACCCCCGGCGGTATCAGCGGCCTCCTCAGGCGTTGCCGCCAGGTATGGGGGTCTGCTGGTACAGCACCAAGCGCCAGCGCCCGGCGACCCGGGTGTAGACGCTCGACATCAGCGCCCGAAACTCCGCCTCACCCGCTCGAGTGGCGCGCCCGGTGTAGACGAGCGCCGCGGCGTGCTCCGAAATGTCGACGAGTTGCTCATCTTCGATCGCATAGGTGTCCCACGTGGGCGCGTCATCAAGCGAAGCGAGCACCGCGGCGCGGTCCAGCGCGAGGCCGTGGGCAAGCACCATGAGCCCGCTCGAGGTCATGAGCTCGCCGTAAAATTCCGCACCATTGCCCCGGCACAACGACGTCCAACCGTCGTGTTCCAGCTGCAGTAGTTCCGCTAGCGGCGTCGTCACGGCACCTCCGTGGGCGAAAACGAGCAAGGCCCGACCCTCGCCCCCATTGTGGGGCTGAGGGTCGGGCCTCGCTACGCGGGGTGACTGACGGGACTTGAACCCGCGACGTCCTGGACCACAACCAGGTGCTCTACCAACTGAGCTACAGCCACCATGCGCACCGTGGGCGCCGCAGCACCCAGACGCAAGGACTCAGTGTAGCCAATAAATCCGCAGCCCCGGACCAGGGCGGCGGCCTGAGGCAGTGGCGTGCCTCTCAGGTGGCGACGACCTCGCCGTCGGTCGCATCGGGGCTGGGGGCGGCGACCGCAGCCGCGGTGGGGGTGGCGCTGATCTGTGCGGACAGCTGTTTGAGTTCCTGCGACGTCGGCCCTTCGCCACCGGGCCACAGGGCGGCCCGGTAGTAGCGCAGCTCATCGATGCTTTCGAGGATGTCGGCCAAGGCGCGGTGCCCACCGGCCTTCGCGGGAGCCTGGAAGTAGGCGCGCGGGTACCAGCGGCGTGCGAGCTCCTTGATGGAAGAGACGTCGATGATGCGGTAGTGGAGGTGGTTGACCACCTCGGGCATATCGCGCTCCAGGAAGGCCTTGTCGGTCGCCACCGAGTTCCCCGCCAGCGGCGCCTTGCCGGCATCGGGGACGTGACGGCGCACGTAATCCAGAACCCGCTGCTGAGCGTCGATCATCGTCGTGCCGGCGTCGAGTTCCTCGAGCAAACCAGAAGTCGTGTGCATGTCGCGCACGACCTCGACCATCTCGGCCACGGCCCCGGGGGGTGGCTTGATGACGACCTCCATCCCGGCGTCCACGGGCGTGAGCTCGGAGTCGGTGACGATCGCGGCGACCTCGACGCGCGCGTCGCGTGCGATGTCCAGCCCGGTCATCTCGCAGTCGATCCAGACGATGGGGTCCTTGGCGTGCTTGTTCACGGCCCCCACTTTAAGGGCAGTGCCGACGCCCGAGCTCTACTCCGCGCGGGCCGGTAGGGGCCGACGCGTGGCGACCGCCATGCGATTCCACGAGTTGATGGCGCAGATCGCCATGACGAGGCTTGCGAGGTCGGCTTCGGCGAACGCGCTTGCGGCACGGCCCCACACCTCATCACGCACACCGTCGCGGGAGATGAGGGTGACCTCCTCGGTGAGTTCCAGTGCCGCCTGCTCGCGCTCGTCATACAGCTCGGTCGCCTCGCGCCAGGCGGGAAGCAGGTCGAGCTTGCGCTGGGAGATTCCGACCCGGCGTGCCTCCCCGGTATGCATGTCCAGGCAGAAGGCGCAGCGATTGA
Source organism: Actinomycetaceae bacterium (assembly GCA_035303045.1). Taxonomy (GTDB): domain Bacteria; phylum Actinomycetota; class Actinomycetes; order Actinomycetales; family Actinomycetaceae; genus DATGSB01. Next base: position 2,497 of record DATGSB010000291.1, read on the forward strand.
GTTGGGAAGCCCGAATCTTCACCAGGGCGATGAGCGCTTCGCTCAGGTTCCCGCGGTGGACGCTACGTTCGAGCCCCAGCATCGCCTCGTACGCCTCACCAGCCACCTGCTGGAGATTCATCCGTTGTGTGCCCATCGGTTCGTCCTTCCCATCGGTGAGGGGAACCACTCGCCCCCGCGCTGGGCACGTTACGCCCCCGGTGGTGGCGGTGGCTTAGCGTTGCGGCCATGCGCGACGACGAACGACGGCCCACGGCCCGCGGCCCACTGCGCTGGATTGCCGCGGGGACGTTGGCCCTGCTGGTGTTGGCCGGCTGCCAGACCGACAACGACGAGCACACCGAGAACGAAGAGGCGACGTCCGCCCCCGATGGCGAGGCGGATGACGGCGGCATCGAGATGACCTTCCCCGCCGAGGGCATCGAGCTGGAGGGCTCCCTGCGCCTGCCCGATACGGAGCCCGCCGCCACGGTCGTCGTCATCGCGGGTTCAGGCCCCCAAAGCCGCGACGGCTGGGCAGCCGGCCA
>DATGSB010000292.1:0-10292 GCA_035303045.1 Actinomycetaceae bacterium
CGCCGCCTGAGTCGCGCTCTGTGAGCGGCGCCGGGCCAGCGTTGTCGTCGGGTCAGGCTGAGGTCAGACGGTGACGCGCTCGCGCACGGCGGCGACCACCTGGTCGTAGAGGCCACGGACCTCGTCCGCCGGGGCCTCATCGAGGAACTCCCCCTCGGGGCTGAGGTGCTGGCCGAAGCTCAACCCCGGGCCGGGGAGGCGCACCGCCTGCACCCGGTCGAGAACCTCGCCGAACTGGCGCACGGCGCTCTCCGCCGCACCCCACCCGTAACCGATGGTGCCGATGGGCAGGCCGTTCCACTCCGCGTGAAGTGTGTCGATCGCATTCTTGAGCACCGCCGGGTAACCGGCGTTGTACTCCGGCACGGTGACGATGAGGCCGTCGTAGCCGCGCACGCGCTCCGACCAGCTCACCGTGCTGGCCATGGTGTAGTTCCCGGTCGCGGGCTGCTCGGGCTCCCCGAGGAAGGGCAGATCGAGCTGCGCGAGATCGATGGTGTCGACCTCGACCCCTTCGGGAGCGAGGTTGGCGACCCACTGGGCGACCTTGTGGCCGATGCGGGTCGGGCGCGAGGAACTGATGACGATGCCAATCTTGTGTGAAGTCATACTTGGGTCAACGGTTGACGCGTCAAGCTTCTTCCGCATTCGGGCATGACTCATGCCACACCTCGCCCGCGGGCTAGCAGCGCCACGGCATGGCCCGCGCGAATCCGGGGCACGCGGCGTTGGTGAGCGCGTGCCCCGGTTCGGGTCAGCCGCGCGGGGCGCCGAGGAGCTGGCCGCGGCGCACCGCGACGATTCCGGCGAGGAGCAGCAGTGCGCCGGCCGCCGCGAGCATCGCGGGCGAGCCTTCGACGCCGGTGCTGGGCAGCCCCTCGCCCGGGGTAATGCCAGCCGGGGGCTCGGGCGCCGGCGCCGGGTCCTGCGGTACTTCCGTAGCCGTCACGGTGACGGCGTCGCTGTCGCCCGCCACCACGAAGTCGTCGCCGCTGTAGGTCGCCACGAGCCGATGCGCCCCCGCGGACGAGAACTCATGGGTCAGCTCGACGGTGGCGAAGAACCCGCCGGTGCCGTCGGCCACGAGTTCCAGCGCCTCGGCGATGAGCTCACCATCGACGGCGACGTCCACCGTGCCGGTCGGCACGAAGTCGAGTTCCGCCGCGCCGTCGTCGCCGATGGCGATGGGGGTGACGCGGACGACGATGTCGTGGGCGTCGCCGATGACCGCGTCGGCCTCGACGGCCAGGACGACGTTCGGGTGCGCCTTCTCGATCTCGAAGGTGGCCGGCTCAGATTCGCCAGCGATGAAGTTCGCCGAGCCCCCGTAGACGGCGTACACCTCATACGTGGCGGGGTCGAGCAGGCCGACGTCGATCGCTGCCGTGCCGGCCTCGTCGAGCACCGTCGGCGCCCCGAGTTCGGTTTCGGTGCCGTCGAGTGCCACCTGGATGAGCTGGACCTCGCCGTCGGCCGGCAGGCCCTCCGCCGGCCCGGCGGGTCCCGCGGCCGCGGCCGCGGCCAGTGCCACGTCGCCGGCACCGGAACCGCTCACCTCCACGAGCACCTGCTGGGGGAGGCTGTAGGTGTTGGTCCTCGGCAACGGCGTCACCGTCGTCGTCGTGGCCGACGCGACGATCTCGTGGGCCACCGGCTCCGACGTCGCGGCGAGGAAGTTGGCCGTCTCGGCGTAGCGCGCCTCGAACTCGTACGTGCCGACGTCCAGGCCCGCCACCGCGAGCTCGGCGGCCCCCTCGTCGAGCTCGACCGACTCGCCGACCTCGACGAACCCACGATCGTCGTCCTGGTAGCCGAACACGACCTCACCGGTGACCTCGCCGCGGCCCGGCAGGATCGCCCCGGCGCTCGCCGTCAACGTGATCTCCTCGCCGAACTGGGTGAGGGGCGAGTCGATGTCGAGTAGGAGGGCCACTGCCGCGCGTTCGACGGTGTGCGCGGCGAGGGTCTGCGAGGGCAGGTAGTTGCCGTCGCCCTCGTAGGTGACGACGAACTCATAGGCTCCGGCGTCACGCCCCGGCACCGGCGCGGTCGCGGTGCCGTCGGCGGCGAGCGGAACGGAGACGTCGACGCCGGGGCCCTGCACCCGCACGTCACCCGTGGGCACCCCGCCACCCGGGGACACGGCCGCGACCTCCACCTCGATCTCGAAGTCCTCACCCGTCACGGTCGGATTGGGCACGGTTGCCGCCGTCACCGATGTGTCGGCGGGGTCGGTCAGCAAGGTGCGCTTCGGGGACTCCGAGGGGTGGAACCCTGCCGTGCCGACGTAGGCGGCCCAGAAGCGGTGGTTAAGGGCCTCGGGCACCCCCGTGGTGAGGGTCGCCTGGTAGTTGGGCGCGAGCGGGGCGGTGCCGAGCAGCACGACCTGCGAGCCGTCGACAGCCGACATGTAGAACTCCACGTCGCCGGTGACGACACCCTGGGCTGGTTGAAGCACCGACACGGTGGCCGTGAAGTCACGCTCCTGGCCGGTGACGGCGGCCGTGGGGTCGATGTGCAGCGCCGTTTGGGTGTAGGCGCTGGCGAGCTCGAAGTCCGCCGTGCCCGAGGCGTTGGACCAATGGTTGCTATTGGCCGTGGCGAAGTCGGCGCGCACCTGGGCGGGGGTGCTCGTCAGGCCGCACGGGGCCGTGCAGTCGTACTCGAAGCGGCCCTGGGAAGAGACGGGCACGGTCGCCAGCGGCTCCGTGTCGTTGTCCTCGTCAACCGCGAGGAGAGTGACGGTGCCCTGAGGGGTCCCACCGTTGGCGTGCTGTGCTGCGACCTCACCGCTGAAGGTCACGGGGGTGCCGGTCATGCCGCCGTAGGTGGCTTCGTCGAAGGTGACGACGGGCGTGTGGATCGCGCTGATGCGAATCGAGCCGTGGCCGTAATTGGAGGCGGTGGTGGAACAGCCGTCGAGGCTGCACATGCTCGTGCCACCGCCGCCGCCACCACCGCCGTGGTAGGAGGCGTCGGCGCCCGAGCCGCCGCGCACGCCACCGCCGCCACCGCCGCCACCGCCCTGACCCGAGGAGCTCCTGGCGTTGTCGCCCGGCTCGCCGTGCCCCGACGACGTCTGCCCGGCGAGGCCCCAGTCACCGCCATCGGTGGGGCAGTTGTTGCCCGGCTTCCAGCCGTTACCACCGGCATGCCCGCCGGGGTTGCCGCCGCACAGCGCGGTGCCGCCTGCCCCGCCGCCGCCACCGGCTACGGCACGCAGGGTGCCGTTGATCGACAGGGCCGATGCCCCACCGCCGCCGCCCCCGCCCTGGCCGAAGGAGGCGAAGCTGCTGCCGCTGCCACCTCCGCCGCCGTTGCGGTAGCCGGTGCCGCCAGCGGAGGCCGACTCATCGCCCCCGCCGGGCAGCCCGGTCCCGCCCCGGGAGGCGACGTAGAGCCTCAGTTGATCACCGGGGCTCACCTCGTATGTGCCGGTGATAGTCGCGCCGCGCCCGCCCGGGTGGCCCACCCACTCGAGGTCGTTGAAGATCTCGTCGTTGCCGCCCTGGCCTCCCGCGACGGTCACGGAGATCGAGTGAACGCCGTCGGGCACCGTCCAGTTGTAGGTTCCCGGACTCGTCCAGCTGAAGTCCGTGGGTGGCTGGGCGCTTGCCGCTACCACAGTGGCGGGCACCAGCAGGGCCGCGCCGAGCACGCCGGCTCCGGTGAGTGCACCGAGTTTCTTCAGATACCGCTGTATCGCCATTGCATTCTTCCCCTGGGAGTTTCTGTGATCGAGCGCGTCGGGAATCGAGCAGACCCTCGGGCTACTTAAACGATTACGGCATGGTTCTTGGTAGCGTGGAGAACACTTGGTTTTGACGATCGCACTCTCTTTACTTGGTTTTCGGGCGACGATGGGGCGCATTAACCGTGGGTCTTTCGGGCGACTTTCACGACGGCCTGGCACGCCGCGCTGTTGACGACGAGCTGCTTCGCGCGGTGATCACCGACGCCCGACCCTGCACGGTGCTCGTCGGCGCCCCCGGCAACGGCATGGCCACCCTTGTGACGAAGCGGTTGCCGGCGCTCCTGCAGGGGGATCGTCCCGAGTTGCTGCTGTTTCCTAGCGCGTCGGCACTCGCGGCCGAGGCGTCGCTGGGCATCCCACCACCGCCACTCGTGGTCGGCTGCCGCGACCTCGACGAACTCCCCGCATGGCTCCGCACGCTGCCGGCGACGGCCAGGCACGTGATTTCGGTCGGGCCCCTGGCCCGCTCGGAATTACACGACTTCCTTCAGTCGCGCTTAGGAGCCACCATCGATACCAGCACCGCGCGCATTCTGGGGACGCTCTCCGGCTACATTCCCGCCGTGCTCACCACAATGATTCGCGTGCTGCGCGAGGCGGGAACTCTCGTGGAGATGGAACGGGTGTGGACGCTGACGGGCGCGGTCGATCCCGGGCTGTTTCAACAGCAGCTGCGCAACATGCTCACCCGGCTCCCGCCCGGTGCCAAGGAGCTCTTCTACACGCTGTGCGTCCTCGATTCGGTGGCGCCCCGGGAGCTGGGTGCCCGCGAGTCGGCGGACCTCGCTCCGCTCCTTCGCGCCGGGCTCGTCGAACAGCGAGACGACCAGCGGTATGCGGTGCGCGCGCCGCTATACGCCGAGGTCGGTGAGCGTCTCGCCGATCCCGTCGTCGCAGCCCGGCTGCGTCGCGACGCGCTGCGGCGGGCCCAGCCGCCGCCACGGGCAGTGCGCCAGGCGTTGGAGCACCGGGAGACTGTTTCGGCGCAGCAGGTTCGGGCCGCGGTGGCAGCCGCCACCGGCTCCCACGATTGGGACCTTGCGTTTGGCCTCGTCACCCGCGGGCTCGTCCACCCCGTGAGCACCTCCCCTGACGCCGCCGCGGTTCGCGCCGAACTCATCGTCGAGGGCGCCTTCGCGTTGCGGTTCCTCGATGAGCCCGACGAGGCGCTCGCGCAACTGGCAGCGGCGGAGGCCGCGGCCGAGGAGCTGCCGGCGCCGGCGCGGTTCGATCTCACGGTCCGCATTGCGGCCCTGCGCGCGGAGATCCTGCACTACAAGTTCGGCGAGGTGGATGAGGCGCTGGACGTGCTGCGCAGGGCAGCTCGGTCCATCGAACTGCCCCGGAGGCAGGCGGATCTGGTGGCGCAGGAGATTCTGCACCTCATTCACGCAGGACGCTTCCGGGCGGCCGCAACCTTGCGCCAGGTGCAGTCGGAACGCCTTCACCAGGCCGACCAGCCCCTGCGGCAACGCATCGCGATTGCCCACACCCTGGCCCTGTGCGCCCAAGGGCGCAGCACCCAGGCGCTCACTGGGGTTCGCAAGCTCGCCGTCAAATCACTCCTGCCCCGCCGGCGGACGAGCTGGGTGGTCGAGGAGCTGTCCGCCGCCTATTTCGTGGCGGCCTTCCGCTCGGCCGGCCCGGCCGTGTTGCCCCGCCTCATGCGGCAGTTCGAATCACCCGATGCCGCCCAGTACCACCCGGACGACACCACCTATCAGCTCGCGTATTCGTCGTGGTTCCTCGCCCGTGGGGCCGTGCGCGAGGCCCACACCCAGATCCGTGCCTGCATCGCGGCCCTGGAGTTCCACGACCCCTCGGGGCTCGCCGTCGCGGTCGCCGCCCTCGGCGCCGAGACCGCGGCCCTCCAGGGGCAGCGCCACGTGGCCCAGGAGCTGATCCGCACGGCGCGCTCGACGCCGCCACGCTCCAGCGCCGTCATCGCCGGTGGGGCCAGCGCGAGCCTCGCCGCGGCGGAACTCCTCCTCAACGTGTCGGGTGCCCAGGCGCGGTTGCTGGAGGTCGCGCGGAGCTACGCCCACGAGGGCGCCTACGGTTTCGCGGCCCAGACGTTGCACGCCGGCGTGCGCTTCGGTCGGCGCACGAGCGCCCGGGAGCTCCTCGCGCTGGCCCCCACTCTCGAAGGCGAGCTCTGCGCCCTGCACGTGGCCCATGCGCGCGCGGTGTGCGATGGCGACGAGCTGGCGTTACTCGCGGCGGCCGAGAGGTACCGGGAGCACGGGCTGATGCTGCATGCGGCCGAGACGTTCGCCCTGGTCGCGCATACCCCGGGCGCCTCCGACGCGATACGGCGCCGCGCCCGCCACGGCGCGGCGCAGCTCCTGGAGGCGATCGGCCCCGTGCACCACCCGTTCCTCAGCAAGCTCGCCACCCCGCAGGCCCCGACCCTGACCAAGCGGGAGCGGGAGATCAACGAGTTCATCGCGCACGGGCTGTCCAACCGCGAGATCGCCGAGCGGCTCGGGCTGTCCGTGCGCACCGTCGAGGGCCACGTGGCGCGTCTCTACCAAAAGACGAGGCAAACCCGGCGCGATCCCGCCCGGCGAACCGTGGCGACGCGCCCGCGGTAGGCGGCGGCGTTAGGAGAACCAGGCCTCGGCGAGCAGCTCGAGCGAACGATCCCGGACGGCGGGGTCGTAGGCGTAGGTGACGGTGATGAGCTCGTCGGCGTCGGTGAGCTGCAGGAACTCCTCCAGTTGCGCCTTGGCGGAGGCCGGGTCGCCCACGGCGCTGATGCGCAGCGGGGAGCGGTCCCGCCCGCCGGGCCAGCCGTGGGTGGCGGGGTCGCCTGGCGGCTGAATCTTGCGCAGTGTGCCGCTGCTGATGTCGAGGAACATCTGCTCGACCGCGGTGAATTCCCGCTGCGCCTGCTCGTTCGTCTCGGCCATGAGCACGTTGATCCCGGCCATGACGTAGGGCCGCTCGATCTGGGCCGTTGGGGCGTCGGGGTTGAAGGCCTCGCGGTAAACGCTGATGGTGCGCGCGACGTCGCCGGGGGCGAAGTGGGAGGCCACCGAGAACGGCAGCCCCAGTTGGCCGGCGATCGAGGCCCCGCTTGCCGTCGAGCCGAGCACCCAGATCGGCACCTCGGTGCCGCCGGAGACGACCGACATGATTGGCATGCTGTGCGCCCGGGCGTTGTCGCTGAACCAGCCCTGCAGGTCGTAGATGTTCTGGGCGAAGGCCTGAGGCTCGGAGGAGGACCGGGCGAGCGCGCGGGCGGTCATCATGTCGGTTCCCGGTGCGCGGCCCAGGCCCAGGTCGATGCGATCCCCGTGCATGACGGCGAGCGTGCCGTATTCCTCGGCCACCATGAGCGGAGCGTGGTTCGGCAGCATCACTCCCCCGGCGCCCACGCGGATCCGTTCGGTGAGGGAGGCTGCCCGGGAGATGAGCAGCGCGGTGGCGCTGGCGGCGACGTTGGGCGAGTTGTGGTGCTCGGCGAACCACAGCCGCCGGTAGCCGAGCCTGTCGGCGAGCTGCGCCGAGGCCATCGAGGCGTTGACGGCGTCACGGACGGTGGATCCCTCGGAGACCGAGACGAGGTCAAGAATGCTCAACGGAATTGGCAACGTCAGCTGTCCTTTCGCCCAAGCATTTGGCTACGGTACGTCACCGTGTGCGCGGGCTGCCAGCAGTCACACCGCCGTCGCTCGCGGCGCCATCAGCAGGCGCCCTGGATCACCGCGGTGGCGTACGGGACGGCTACGAGCGTGACGGCAGCACCCACGGCGAGCAGGTAGGTCGCGGTCAGCACGGCGGTGAACCGGGCTGGACGGCGAGTGGCGCCCGCGAGCCGCGCCACCCGCGACGTCACGTGGGTGGCGCCCGCGTGCAGCGCGTGCGCGGTGGTGGGCACGCCGGGCCGGTGGAGCGCGAGGAGAGCGCCGGCCAGGGCGCGGCGGCCGTGTGCGCGCAGCGCGGCGTCGTCGGCGGCCATCTCGGCGTAGGCCGCCACCGCCTCGGGTGCGTGGCGCAGTAACGGGACCCAGCCGAAGATTGCGCGCAGGCTTGCCAGCGCGCCGAGGACGAGGTGGTGGCGTCCCGCGAGGTGGGCCTTCTCGTGAGCGAGGACGGCGCCGAGTTGGCTGCGCTCGAGCGCGTCGATGGTTCCGCGGGAGAGCACGACGCCTGCGCGCGGCAGGGCGTACGCGGCGGGCTCGGCCGCGGGCACGAGCCACACGTGCTCGCCGCCCACCACCTCTCGCTTTCCGGTCGCCTCAAGCAGGGCGACGTGCGCGCGGGCCTCACGGGTGCGGCGGCGCGCCGTGGTCAGGAGCGCGACCACGATGGTCAGGGCAAGCGCCGCAGCGGCCAGCAGCGGGAGGGCGGGCGGAAGGTTCGTGAGGTTGGCCGGCGCGGCGAACGGGTTGCTCGCCGCCAGGCAGCGGCGGCAGACCGAGCCGACCGCTCCGGGCAACGCGGGGCCGGCGGCCATCCAACCGATGAGGGGGCCCAGGGCGATGAGGCCGAGCACCCACAGCACCACGCCACCCGACCAGGCCGCGATACCGGTGCGTGGCCGTCGAGCCAACACGGGGCCGAGGCGTCCCAGCGCCCACGGGCCGGCCGTCGCCCCCACCAGTAGGAGGACGAGGAGGCCCAGCACGGCGAGCGGCACGGTCACGGCGCCGACAAGTCCTCGTCGAGCAGGGCTCGCAACACGGCGAGGTCTTCCTCCGGAATGGAACCAACGAAGTGCAGCAGGGAGTCGCTGCGGTTGGTGCTCGTCGCCAGGGCCCCGGCCATGACGTCGGCGGTGTATGCGGCCCGGCCGATGACGGGCCGGTAGGCCCACATCCGGCCCGCCGCCACCTTCTCGAGGAGGCCCTTGCGGGTGAGGTTGTTGAGTACGGTCGCCACCGTCGTGTAGGCCAGCGGTTGGCCCGTGCGGTTGAGCACTTCGCGGGTGGCCAGCTCTTCGTCGGAGTCCCAGAGGATCTCCATGAGCTGGCGTTCCAGCGGTCCGAGGGTGGGCACGGGATCAGCCACGGGCCGCCGCCGGGACGGCACAGGAGATCTCGCCGCGCAGCCGGGCCACGAGCGCCCAGCCCGCCAGGGCGAGCGCGGCGAGGGCGAGGAAAGGCTGCGCCGGCGCGAACCACGTGAGCGCACCCGAGTAGCCGAGGGCCAGCAGCGCGATCTTGTTGCACACCGGGCATCCGACGGCGAACCAGGTGAGCAGGCCGCCGGCCATGCCGGCACGGCGCGTGCGCCGCTCGGCGCGCTCACCGGCGCCGGAGGGACCGTTGGGGGCGCGCACGTACGTGGCGGCCAGCATCCCCACGACGAGGGCGGTGAGGATGAGCACGGGATAGTTCCACGCGACCACGGGAATATCCCGGGTAAAGACCGGATTGGGAATGATCACCGTGGCGATCCCCACGAGCACGCCGTAGCCCACTGCCACGCCGGCTGCGACCGCCCACCGGCGCGGGCTCCAGCCGCGCAGCACCTGCGCGAGGCTCGGGCGGGCTCGAACATCAAGCTCCGGGGAAACCGTCCATGTCATCCGGCTACTATAGGCCATAGTATTGAGCCTGCCCGGCTGTCTACTATTGCAGCTAGTAGCTGCGATGTGCCGCAGCGCCCGCCAGCCTTCCGAGTCGTTAAGGACCCATGTCTTCCCCTTCCAAGCGCCGCCCCGAGTGGCTGATCCCCGTGCTCATCGCGGTCATCGCCATCGTGCTCGTCACGATTTCGATCGTCGTGGCCAGTCGCGACAGTGAGCCAGCCGCCGATGCCACCGATTCTCCCGTGGCGGAGGTTCAAGCACCCGAGGCGCCCCAGACTCTCGAGATGGCCCGCCTCGAGGCGGACGACCCGCTGGCCGCTGGCCCGCTGGAGGCTCCCGTCACGCTCGTCGTCTACTCCGACTACCAGTGCCCGTTCTGCGCGACGTGGGCCGCCGACACCGGGCCGGTGATGCACGAGTACGCCGCGGCCGGTGATCTGCGCATCGAGTACCGCGACATCACCGTCTTCGGGCCGGAATCCGAGCGCGCAGCATTGGCCGCCTACGCTGCCGGATTGCAGGACCACTACCTGGAGTATCACGACGCGCTGTTCGAGGGCGGCACGGAGCGCCCGGCCAATGAACTCACCGAGGAAGCCCTCATTGCCACCGCCGGCGAGCTCGGTCTGGACACCGAGCAGTTCGCCGCCGATTACAACTCTTCGGAGGTGGCCGACGCCGTTGAGCGCAACGTCCAGGAGGCGGTAGACATCGGCGCCTTCTCCACCCCGGCGTTCCTGCTCGGGGGGCGCCCAATCGTCGGCGCCCAGCCCACCGACGTGTTCGTCGACGCCTTTGAGCAGGCACTCGCCGAAAGCGACGCCTGATGGAACTCACGATGCTCGCAGCCTTCCTCGGCGGAGCACTCGCGCTGCTCAGCCCCTGCGGCGCTTTGCTGCTGCCCGCGTTCTTCGCCGCCACCGTCGGCAACCGCCTGCACCTCCTCCTTCACGGGGCCGTGTTCTACCTGGGCATGAGCCTGCTGCTCGTGCCACTGGG
>DATGSB010000293.1:0-9744 GCA_035303045.1 Actinomycetaceae bacterium
TCTGCGCCTTGCGCTGCAGGTGCTCGTTTTCCACTGACCACTGGAAGGCCTCGTCGATCTTCTGCGACGACAGCAACGTGGAGAAGATCGAGGAGTACGACTTGGCGTGGATCTGCTCCATGAACACCAAGTTCGACAGCACGGCTTCTTCGTGCGGGGTGAGCACATCGGGGATGAGGCTGACGGCGCCGCGGGTGCCCTGAATCGTGTCGAGCAGCGTGAGCCCGGTGAGCACCCGGGTGGTCATCCGCTTCTCATCCTCATTCAGCCGCGCCCAGGACTGGATGTCATTGGACAGCGGGATCTTCTCCGGCACCCAGAAGTTGCCCACGAGCCGGTCCCACACCTCGAGGTCCTTGGGATCCTCGATGCGGTTCCAGTTGATGGCGTGCAGCGGGCTGATGAGCTCTTGCTTGATCGTCGTCATATCGTCCTCGCGCCGATGCGCTGTGGGCCCTTTCGAAAAACTCGTGCTGATCTCATTCTGCGCTTCTTTAGAGCATGCAGGACACGCAGTCCTGCATCTCCGTGCCCGACAGCGCCTGCTGGCGCAACCGGATGTAGTACAGCGTCTTGATGCCCTTGCGCCACGCATAAATCTGGGCCCGGTTGATGTCGCGGGTGGTCACGGTGTCTTTGAAGAACAAGGTGAGCGACAGGCCCTGGTCGACGTGCTGAGTGGCGGCTGCGTAGGTGTCGATGATCTTCTCGTAGCCGATCTCGTAGGCGTCCTCGTAGAACTCCAGGTTGTCGTTCGTCATGTAGGGCGCCGGGTAGTACACCCGCCCGATCTTGCCTTCCTTGCGGATCTCGATCTTCGACACGATCGGGTGGATCGAGGACGTCGAGTGGTTGATGTAGGAGATCGAACCCGTCGGCGGCACCGCCTGGAGGTAGGCGTTGTACAAGCCGTGGGTCTTGATGGACTCGGCGAGCTCGGCCCAGTCGGACTGGGTGGGGATCCGCACCCCGGCGTCATCGAACAGCTGCTGCACCCGCGCGGTAGCCGGCTTCCACTCCTGCTCGATGTACTTGGTGAAGTACTCTCCCGAGGCGTACTTGGAGTCCTCGAAGCCCGCGAAGCTCTGGCCACGTTCGATGGCGAGCTTGTTGGATTCGGCGATGGCGTGGAAGGCCACCGTGTAGAAGTACATGTTGGTGAAGTCCACGCCCTCTTCGGAGCCGTAATGGATCCGCTCCCGGGCAAGGTAACCGTGCAGGTTCATCTGCCCCAGGCCGATCGCGTGGGACTCGTCGTTGCCCTTGCGGATCGAGGGCACCGAGTCGATCGCCGTCTGATCCGACACTGAGGTCAAGGCGCGTACCGCGACCCCCACCGTCTTGCCGAAGTCGGGGGAATCCATGGTGCGGGCGATATTGAGGGAACCCAGGTTGCAGGAGATGTCCTTCCCGACCTCGGCATAGGACAGATCCGCCTCGTAGGTCGAGGGCGTGGAGACCTGCAGGATCTCCGAGCACAGGTTGGACATCGAGATCTTGCCGGCGATGGGGTTGGCCCGGTTCACCGTGTCCTCGAACATGATGTAGGGGTAGCCCGACTCGAACTGGATCTCGGCGATGGTGAGGAAGAACTGGCGGGCGTTGATCGTCGTCTTCTTGATGCGATCATCAGCCACCATCTCCTCGTACTTCTCCGACACGTTGATCTCGGAGAACGGCACCCCATACACCCGCTCGACGTCATAGGGCGAGAAAAGGTGCATCTCGGCGTTGGCGCGGGCAAGCTCGAAGGTGATGTCGGGGACGACCACGCCCAGCGACAGCGTCTTGATGCGGATCTTCTCGTCCGCGTTCTCCCGCTTGGTGTCGAGGAACCGCATGATGTCGGGGTGGTGGGCGTTGAGGTAGACGGCGCCCGCGCCCTGGCGAGCCCCGAGCTGGTTCGCGTAGGAGAAGGAGTCCTCGAGCAGCTTCATCACGGGGATGACGCCGGAGGACTGGTTCTCGATGCGCTTGATCGGCGCGCCCTGCTCTCGCAGGTTCGTCAGGCTCAGCGCGACGCCGCCGCCGCGCTTGGACAGCTGCAGCGAGGAGTTGATGCCGCGGGCGATCGACTCCATGTTGTCTTCCACCCGCAGGAGGAAGCAGGACACCAGCTCACCGCGCTGGGCCTTGCCCGCGTTGAGGAACGTGGGGGTGGCCGGCTGGAAGCGGCCCGAGAGCATCTCATCGACCATGTCGATGGCGAACTGCTCGTCGCCTTCGGCCAGGGCGAGGGCAACCATGACGGCGCGGTCCTCGAAGGACTCGAGGTAGCGGGTGCCGTCGAAGCTCTTGAGCGCGTAGCTCGTGTAGAACTTGAACGCCCCGAGGAACGTGCTGAACTCGAAGTTCTGCGCCGCGGCGAAGTCCCAGATGCGCTGGCGGAACTCCGGGCTGTAGGCGTCGAGCACCTCCTGCTCGTAGTAGCCCTCGCGCACGAGGTAGTCGAGCTTCGCCTCGAGGCTGTCGAAGGGGACCATCGAGGGGACGACGTGCTGGTCGAAGTAGGCGCGCGTCGCCTGCCTGTCGGCGTCGAACTGGATCATGCCGTCGGCGTCGTACAGGTTGAGCATCGCATTGAGAGCGTGGTAATCCAGCTCCGACGTGGTCGTCATGCCGATTTCAGAGACTGTTGCTGCCAAAACTTTCCCAATCCGTCGCGGACGCGAGAGACGTCCTCTGCTGACCCCAGGAGCTCGAAGCGATACAGGTAGGGCACCTGCACCTTCGCTGAGATGATGTCGCCGGCCAGGCAGAACGCCCGGCCAAAGTTGGTGTTGCCGGCAGCGATGACGCCGCGGCACAGGTTGCGGTTGGCCTCGTTGTTGAGGAAGTGGATGACCTGCTTGGGCACCGCCCCCTTAGAGCTGCCATGCCCGTAGGTGGGGGTGATGAGCACGTAGGGCTCATCCACTTCCAGCGGCGGATCGCTGCGACGCAACGGGATGCGCTGCGCCGGCATGTCGAGCCGCTGCACGAAGCGGTGCGTGTTCTCCGAGACCGAGGAGAAGTACACGATCATCGACATGGCGCCCCCCTTCGACGAACAGCGCGGCCGCCGAGCTGCGTGGCGGCCTCAGACCGCTGCGGCAGCTGCTTGCTTCGCGAGTGCCCGAATGCGGTCGGGACGGAACCCGGACCAGTGGTCGCCGTCGGCGAAGACGACGGGAGCCTGCTGGTAGCCCAGGGCTTTGACCGACTCCAAGGCCTCGGCGTCCTCCGACATGTCGACCACCTCGAACTCGAGTCCGTGCTTGGTGAGCGCGCGGACCGTGGCATCGCACTGCACACACGCCGGCTTGCTGAAGACGGTGATGCTCATGGGCTGCTCCTGCTCCTGTCAACGGTGGTCAGTTATGGCTGCGAATGGCCGAGAAACGACAACGTTGTAGTTCTGCCGTTCACTGGATGCCAACACTATACCTAGTGGTCGACTTTGCAAACCACCCCTAGGTGTTGTGCTTCTCGCGCATCTCGGCGTGCCATACACTTGTCGCGCAACTTCTGGGGATAGCCCTGTGGACGCGCTCCGCGGGACACCCCCGACACCTCCCTTCCCCTCGCCCCAAGCATGCCGGCGACCACTGACAATGCGCCGATGCCCGCCCCGGCCCACCCGCCGTCCACGCCCTGGGGATAGCCACGGCGACGCCGTCCACACCCTGGGGACAACCGCGTGAGTCGGCAGAAATATTCGCTGCGCCCCACCGGCGTGTCGCCCGGCGTGGCGTGGTGCGTTACACACGAATCCGCGCAGACACGCCCATGACCGCGGGGTGATGATGGTGTGGTGAAGATGAACGTGGAGAGCTTCAACCTGGATCACCGGGCGGTGCGCGCGCCTTATGTGCGGGTAGCCGACACCAAGGCCCTTCCCGGTGGCGCCGAGCTCATCAAGTACGACATTCGCCTGCGCCAGCCCAACGTGGGCCATCTCGACATGGCCGTCATCCACTCGCTGGAGCACCTCATGGCCGAGCACATGCGCAACCACAGCGACGCGGTGCTCGACATCTCCCCCATGGGGTGCCAGACCGGCTTCTACGCCCTCATGCTCGCCACCGGCTACGAGGAGTTCCTCGAGCTGCTGGCCACCACGCTGCGCGACGTCATCGCCGCCACGGAAGTCCCCGCCGCCAATGAGGTGCAGTGCGGGTGGGCCGCCAGCCACGACCTCGCCGGCGCCCAGCGTGAGGCCCAGGCCTTCCTCGACCGCCGCGCGGAGTGGGAACAGGTGATGGCGTGACCGAGATCTTCGGCACGCCCATCGAGGCGGGCACCCCGCTGTCCACCCCCACCCGGCCGGTCGACGCCATCATCCTCGCGGCGATGGAAGAGGAGATCGCCGCCTACGAACAGCGGGCCGACAAGCTCAGCCACCCCAGCGGGGCAGGCGCCGCCCGCTCTGTGCTGGCGACCATCGCCGGGCGCCAACTGCTGCTCGTGCGCACGGGCGTGGGCGCCGTCAACGCCGTCGCTGCGGCCACCCTCGCCGTGCACGCGGTGCGTAGCCCCGTCGTCATCGCCACCGGCAGCGCCGGCGGGCTCGGGGACGGCGTGCGGGTGGGCGATGTCGTCGTGGGCGATACCTATCTCTTTGCCGACGCCGATGCGACGGCCTTCGGCTACGCGCTGGGCCAGGTGCCGGGCATGCCCGAGCGGTACGTCGGGGCCCCCACGGTGGTCGAGCGCGCGCACCGCCGCTCCGGGGTGCTCGTCGGCCAGATGCTGTCGGGCAACTCCTTCGTGGATGCCCGCACGGTCGACCGCATCCGCGAGGCCTTCCCCCGGGCGTTGACGACCGACATGGAGTCGGCCGCCATCGCCCAGGCCTGCTTCAACTACAGCGTGCCGTTCGTGTCCGTGCGCGGGGTATCCGACCTGTGCGGGCCCGAAGCCGGCGCCGACTTCGGCCTGGCCGTGGACGACGCGGCAGCGATCGCCGCCGACGTCGTCCTCGACCTTCTCGACGTGCCCGTTCCCGCCTCGGCCAGCTGAGCCCGAGGTTCCGAGGCGGGCGGACGGCGGGTCGGCCTCAGCCGTAGTGCATCCACACACCCTTGATCTGGGTGTAGGCGTCGATGGCGTAGGGGCCCATTTCGTTGCCCCAACCGCTCATCTTGTACCCGCCCCACGGCGCGGTCATGTCGGGGGCGGGTGGCATGTTTACGAAGACCATGCCCGCCTGTAAACCGTTGGCGACCCGGTGGGCGGTAGCCATGTCCTTCGTCCACACCGTTGAGGCAAGCCCGTACTCGGTGGAGTTGGCGCGTTCGATGACGTCGTCGAGTTCCTCGGCGCCGTCGTAGGCCATCACCGACAGGACGGGGCCGAAGATCTCCTGCTGGGCGATCGACATCTCGTCGGTGACGCCGGTGAACATGGTGGGCTCGAAGAAGTAGCCGCGCTCCGCGGCCCGGCCCCCACCCATGACGAGCTCGGCGCCTTCGCTGACGCCGGAGTCCACGAGAGCCGAGACGTTGGCGAGGTGCTCCGCGGAGACGAGGGGGCCGAGGTTGGTGTCGGGATCCATCCCCGACCCGATCGTCAGGTTCTTCAGCCCGGCTGCCATCTTGTCGACGAACTCGTCGTGGCGGGACTTGTCGACGTAGAAGCGGGTGTAGGCCGCACAGATCTGGCCGTTGTTGAAGGTGCTGCCCGCGAGGTTACCCGCGACCGCGGCGTCCATGTCGGCATCCGCCGCGATGATCGAGGGCGCCTTGCCGCCCAGCTCGAGGGTGACCCGCTTGAGGTTGGAGGCGGCCGAGCCGGCCACGATCTTGCGGCCCACCTCGGTGGATCCGGTGAACGAGACCTTGTTGACCCCCGGGTGGTCGACCAGGGCCTGCCCGGTGGTGCCGTCGCCGGTGACGAGGTTGATGACGCCGCGCGGGAAGCCGATCTGCTCCGCCAACTCCACGAGCTTGATCGCCGTCAGCGGCGTCTGTTCGGCCGGCTTGATGATGATCGTGTTGCCCGTCGCCAGCGCGGGGGCGACCTTCCAGCACAGGATCCCCAGGGGCAGGTTCCACGGCGTGATGAGCGCGCACACGCCCATGGGTTCGCGCCGGGTGTACTGGTGGGTATTGGGGAAGGCGATGGGCGAGGTGACGCCGTGAATCTTCGTGATCCAGCCGGCGAAGTAGCGCAGGTGCTCGGCGGCCGAGGCGACCGCGCCCCGCGACATCGCCAGCGGTTGGCCCTGGTTGAGGGTTTCCAGTTCGGCGAACTCCTCGGTGTGCTCCTGCATGAGGTCGGCCAGCTGAAACAGCAGCCGGGCGCGCGCCGCGGGGGCCATGTCACGCCAGGCCGGGTCGCGTAGCGCGGCGGCGGCCGAGGCGACGGCCGCGTCGACGTCGGCGGCGTTGCCGAAGCCGAACTCGGCGATGACTTCCTCGGTGGCCGGGTTGTAGGCGGACAGCGTGCCGCCGGCCGCGCTCACCCACTCGCCATTGATGTGCAGTTTCTGTACAGCCATCGTGTCCCTTTCGTCCGTGCCGTTCCTAGCGGGTTCTCAGGCGAGCCTGCCGTCCCTAGCGGAAGCCGGGCTCAGCCGCAGCGGGGCATCCGCCCCACGGCAGGAATAAGGCGTCCCGACCACACCCCATGGTGTTATACCTCACACGGCTGCTCGCCGTTTCCGCCACCCCCACCCGCCTCACGGAAGGACACCAGATGACCATCGCCTTCACCGGCGCCACCGGGAACCTCGCCGCCCACCTCGTCGAGGAGCTCCTCGAGCGCACTTCCGCCTCCCGGCTCGTCGCCCTGGCCCGCGATCCCGACAAGGCGAGCGCGATCGCGTCGCGGGGCGTCGAGGTTCGTCGGTTCGATTACGACGAGCCCGGCGACCTTGCGGATGCCCTCGCAGGGGTGGAGCGGCTGCTGCTCATCTCGGGAAGCGAGGTCGGCAAACGCGTCGCCCAGCACGAGGCGGTCATCGACGCCGCCGCCGCGGCGGGGGTCGGTTTCGTCGGCTACACGAGCTTCCTGCACGTGGATCGAGCCTCTCGCATCGCGGTGGCGCCGGATCACCAGGCGACCGAGAAGGCGCTGGAGGCCGCGCCGTTCCGCGTCGCGCTGCTGCGCAACGGCTGGTACACCGACAACTTCGAGGGCCGCGCCCGGGAGGCGCTCGCCCAGGGCGAACTCGTCGGCAGCACCGGGCGCGGGCGAATCTCCTCGGCGCCCCGGCGCGACTACGCCGCCGGCATCGCCGCGGTCCTCACCGCCGAGACGGCGCAGGCGGGAACCTACGAGCTCGGCGGGGACGAATCGTGGAGCCTGGCGGACCTGGCCGCCGCGCTGAGCGAAGCGAGCGGCACCACGGTTGCCCACCGCGACGTCTCGGGTGCGGAGCACCGCCAGTTCCTCATCGACGGGGGCGCTCCCGAGCCGCTGGCCGACTTCCTCGTGGGCACCGACGCCGCCATCGCCGCCGGGGAACTGGAGGACCCGACGCCGGGCACGCTCTCGGGGCTCATCGGGCGCCCGACGACGCCGCTGCGGGAGCTCGTCGCCACCTGGGTGTGACGCGCGACGGTGTAAAGCGCGAGGGGTAACGCGCGGGGCCGGCGGGCGCGACTACGATGACGACGGTGAGGCTCTCCTCGATTTTCGTGGTCGCGACCGGCGTGCTTGTCATCGTCGCGCTCGTCGTCATCATCGCGGTGTTCGTCGTCGTCGGCCGCCGCGGCGGCCAGCAGCGCCGCAACGAGGTCGGGCCCCTCGCAGCGCCCGGCATGACGTCCAACCGCGCGACGGCATCCCGGCTGCTGCTCGAACTCACCGACGCCCGGCCGAGCCACCTCACCGAGCTGGAATTCGCTCGGCTCCAGCTACCCGCCGAGGTCGTCACCGGCTACGAGCGCGCGATCGCTGAGGCTGACGCGGCGGCCGACGAGCTTTCCCGCGCCGTCTCCCGCACCCGCGACAGCGACGGCCGGGGCCCCACGGGCACCCAGGAAGCAGGGGTGCTGGCTGCGGCGATGCGGCGCGCCGAGGAGGCCGCGCGGCGTCTCGACGTCCACGCGGGCGATATCGCCGAGCGGCGCCGCCACCTGCCCCCCGCCCGCGGCGACCACGCGCCGTCCTAGTCACCCAGCGCGTCGCCACGTGCCACCCGCCCCCGGCGGCCCGTCGGCGAGGCGCGTTAGGATTACGGCGTGATCGGACCCACGTCGCCGAACGACCCGCGACACCGCACGACGGGCTCGCCATGACCGCCGTCCTCGAGGTCCGCGGGCTCACCAAACGCTTCGGCGACCGCCTCGCCGTGGACGACGTCTCGTTCACCATCGCCCCCGGCGAAACGTACGGCTTGCTCGGCCCCAACGGCGCCGGTAAGACGACGACAATCTCCATGGCTGCCGGGCTGCTCGGTGCCGATTCGGGCACCGCCCACCTCCTCGGTGAGGACATGGGGCCGAACCGCGCGGCTCCCAAGGCCCACCTCGGGCTCGTCCCCCAGGAGCTGGCGATCTACCCGGACCTCTCGGCCCACGAGAACCTCGCCTACTTCGGCAGGCTCCAGGGCCTCCATGGGCGAGAGCTGCGGCACCGCATCGACGAGGTGCTGGGCACGATCGGGCTGCGCGACCGCGCCAAGGGGCCGACGAAGACGTTTTCCGGCGGCATGAAGCGCCGCCTCAACATCGGTATCGCGCTGCTGCACTCCCCGCAGCTGCTCATTCTCGACGAGCCGACGGTCGGCGTGGATCCGCAGTCGCGTAACGCGATCTTGGAATCCGTGGAACAGCTCGCCGCCGAGGGCATGGCGGTGCTGTACACGACGCACTACATGGAAGAGGCCGAGCGGCTGTGCGACCGCATCGGCATCATCGACTCCGGTCGGCTGCAGGCCGAGGGCAGCCACCTCGAACTCGTCTCCATCACCGGCGGTCACGACCGCATCCGGCTCACCGGAACCGGCGACACCGACGCGGCCCTGCGCGCCCTGCGCGAACTGCCCGCGGTGGCGGGGGCGGAGGCTCTCGACGGCGAGGTCCACCTCACCGTGCAGGAGGCGCCCACCACGGTGGCCGCCGTCGTCAGCGCGGCCACCGGGGCCGGGATGCACCTGCGCGACGTCGAGATCGCCCGCCCGAGCCTGGAATCGGTGTTTCTCCATCTCACGGGTAAGGCGCTGCGCGACTAATGATCCGCCAGCTGTGGACGATGATCGCCAGCGACCTGCGCAAAGGGTTGCGAGACAAGTCGGTCATCATCTTCTCCCTCATCGTGCCGCTGGCCCTCATGGGCGTCCTCCACCTCGTCATCGGCCCCGCGATCGACTCCGACCTCGAGCCGATCACCGTGGCCGCCGCCGGCACCGACGATGAGCGTGGCGCCGTCCTGCTCGCGGTGCTCACCGAGGACAGCGGCCTCGACGTCACCGTGACCACCCATCCGGCCGATGATGTGCAAGGCGCGGTGGACGGCGGCGGGGCCGATCTCGGCCTCATCGTCCCCGAGGGCTTCGCCGCCGACCTCGACGCCGGGCGCGGGCCCGTCGTCACCATGGTCACCGGCGATGGCCGAGGCTTGGAGACGGCGATCGCGCTGTCGGTCGTGCGCACGGCCGTGGACCAGCTCAACGCGGGCGTCGTCACCGCGCACGCCGCCGGCGCGCTCGGGGTGCCCGGCCCCCAGATCGGTGCGGTCATCGGCGACATGGTCGCGGCCAGCGGGGGCGCGACCGTCACCTCCGGGCAGACGCCACCGGAGCAGCTGAGCCCGGGG
>DATGSB010000294.1:0-5690 GCA_035303045.1 Actinomycetaceae bacterium
TCTTGAGGAGTCGATGCGGCTGTGGGAACGCGGGGAGGCGCTCGCGGCTCGCTGCCAGGAATGGCTCGACGGCGCGCGAGAGAAGCTCACCGCCGCGCAGGCCGACGCAGCCGAGGCGGCACAAACGGCGCCAACGGAGCCCACCGCCGAGTCACCCTCCGCCTAGCCGGCCTCAGCGCCCCATCCGGCGTTCCCGCTGGGCGTAGTCACGCAGCGCCCGCAGGAAGTCGATGCGCCGAAACTCGGGCCAATAGGTCTCGCAGAAGTAGTACTCGGAATGCACCGACTGCCACAGCAGGAACCCGCCGAGCCGCTGCTCGCCGGAGGTGCGGATGACGAGGTCGGGGTCGGGCTGGCCCTTGGTGTACAGATGTTCGGCGATCGCCTCGATGGTGAGCGCCTCGGCCGCCTCGCCCGTCGTCAGGCCCGAGACGTCGTAGCTGCGCAGCAGGGATCGCACCGCCTCGGTGATCTCGTACCGCCCGCCGTAGCCGACCGCGATGTTGACGGTGACGCCGTCGACGTCGGCCGTGCGCTGCACCGCGGTCGCCAGGCGCTGGGCGATGGCCTCGGGCAGCAGCGTCATCGCGCCGACGACCCGCAGGTGCCAGCGCCTGGCGTCGGCGAGCTTCTCCACCGCCGACGCGATGATGTCGAGCAGTTCGCTCACCTCCGCGGCATCGCGCGACAGGTTGTCGGTCGACAGCATCCATAGCGTGACGAGCTCGACGCCCGCCTCTTGGCACCAGCCCAGCACCTCACCGATCTTGTCCGCACCCTTGCGGTGACCATGGGAGGCCGAGTTGCCCAAGGCGCGCGCCCAGCGCCGGTTGCCGTCGAGGATGACGCCGATGTGCTTGGGGACCCGGCTGTGGTCGAGGCCGGCCGCGAGGCGGCGCTCATAGAGGCCGTACAGCAGGCGGTGGCCGCCCATGCTTCTCCTTCGCGCTCACGGTCGGTGACGGGCAGAGTTTACTCCCGCACGCGACGCGACGACGTGCGCGCGATACCTACGCCACCGTAGGTTACGCTGGGCACCCCTTGATCCCAGGAGTCGCATGAGCGCCCAGGCTCGCCCTTCGCCGCCCGCCGTCCCCGGCGAGTTTCCCCGCAAGCCACGGCTGCGCGGCTGGCTGCACACAGGCATGACACCCGTGGCTGTGGTGGCGGGCATCGTGCTGATCGCCATGGCCCGCCCCGGCTCCGAACGGGTCGCCGCCGCGGTGTTCGCCGCGAGCAGCGTGCTGCTCTTTGGCTGTTCGGCCGTGTACCACCGGGGTACGTGGCGGCCGCGCACCCTCGCGATATTGCGGCGCCTCGACCACGCCAACATTTTCATCCTCATCGCCGGCACCTACACCCCCTTGGCCGTCGCGCTGCTCCCACCCGCGCGCGCCGCGATCCTGCTGGGCATCGTGTGGGCCGGCGCCGGCGTGGGGATCGTGCTCCGCCTCGTGTGGCTCTCGGCGCCGCGCTGGCTTTACGTGCCGCTGTACATCGCGCTCGGCTGGGTCGCCGTGGGATATCTCCCCACGTTCTGGGGCCTGGGGCACCACGGCGTGACGTGGCTCGTTGCCGCGGGTGGGGCGGCCTACACGCTGGGGGCCATCGTGTACGGAACGCGGTGGCCCAACCCGCGCCCGCGCACGTTCGGCTTCCACGAGATTTTCCACGCGGCGACCCTCGTGGGCTTCGCCTGCCACTACGGCGCAGCAGTGCTGGCCCTCCGCGGCGGCTAACCCTTCCGGGCTTCCTTCTCCTCCTGCTTGCGCGCCGCCATTCGGCGTCGCGCCTCGTTGCGGCGCTGCCTGCGCTCGGCGATCGTGTCGCCGGGTTCGGCGTTGCGGTCCACGACGCGCAGGTGGCGCACCATCGACCACAGCAGCAGGATGCCGACGACCGCGAGGATGAAGAACACGATGAACCCGGAGATGCCCGGGGTGACCGTGTAGATCGTCAGCTCGACGTTGGACGGGGAGGGCGACGGTTCGGGCGCGGACGCGCCGATCCGGGTGATGACTGCGAGTGGGCTCACGACGTTGCCTCCGGTGGGCTGGCGGGGGTGCGCAGGCCCGCGAACAGGTCGTCCTCGGGTAGATCGACCTCGATGCGGCTGCGCGCAAGCTCGAATTCCTCCACGGGCCACACCTCGCGCTCGATGTCTCGCGGCACTCCGAAGAAGAACCCGTCGGGATCGATCTGTGTGGCGTGGGCGAGCAGCGCCTCGTCGCGCTTGGCGAAGAATTCTTCGCAACGCACCCGGGTGGTGACCGTGCGCTCGGGCCGCTCGCTGCGCCGGTCCAACCAGTCGTCGAACGGCGAGACGAGGCCCCGTTCGCGCATGGCCGCGGAAATCGCCTCGATCCGGCGGCGAGAGAAGTGGACGTCGTAGTACAGCTTCGACACCGTCCACGGTTCCCCGTGCTCGGGGTACTGATCGGGATCGGCGGCGGCTTCGTAGGCCGCCACGGAGATCTCGTGGGTGCGAATGTGATCGGGGTGGGGGTAGCCACCGATCTCGTTGTAGGTGGTCATGACGTGGGGGCGAAATTCACGCACCTCGCGCACGAGGGCGCCCACGACGACGTCCATGGGTTCCAACGCGAAGCTGCCCTCGGGCACCGGCGGCGGCGGATCGCCCTGCGGCAGGCCCGAGTCGACGAACCCCAGCCACACGTGCTCGACTCCCAGGATTGCCGCAGCGGCGGCCATCTCCTTGCGCCGGTAGGCCGTCATGTCGGACTTGATGGCCTCGGCATTTTCGAGGCGCGGGTTGAGGATGTCACCCCGCTCGCCGCCCGTGCATGTGACGACCCGCACCCGATGCCCCTCGGACACGTAGCGAGCCATGGTGCCCGCGCCCTTGCTCGATTCGTCGTCAGGGTGAGCGTGAACAGCCATGAGCCGCAAAGGCTCCGACACGTAGTCCTCCCGATGGCGGGCCAGATCGTGGCCCTGGTTTCTTCATTCAACGATGTCAGCGACAATAGCCTCCGGCCCACGACCAAGGACGAGACCGCCATGACCACGGACCCCGCGCCGAATGCGCTGCACGCCAGATACGGCGCGCCAGCGACGGCGGGCGGACGCCGACGCACGGTCATTCTACTCGTTGTGCTTGGGATTCTCGCCACGGCAGGAGCCATCGCGATCGCCTGGTGGGCGACGAGCGACGATGTGCCGGCCCGCGAGATTTCGGTGCGCAAGATCGATGAGTTCCAGCGCGAGGTGACGTTCACGGTCCAGTTGCCGCAAGGCCGCAGCGCGGTGTGCATGGTCGAGTCCTTCAACGACATGTTCGGCCAGGTGGGGGCCGTGAGCGTGGACGTCGGCCCGACCACCGACGGCGAACCCCTGTTGGTGTCGGCCGTGGTCACCAGTGCGGAACCCGCCACCGCCGCGCGGCTGCGAGGCTGCACCTATGCCTCGAATTGAGCCGCCGGCGGCGGGGTTTGTTAGACTGAGCACTTACACCGCACGTCGTAGGCGCTTCATGACCCATCGCCGGATCGCCGCCTCGCGCGGTGCCACGACTGATTCGCAGAGCCTCGGCCCATCCTGCGGCCGAGGCTCCTAACGTTGAAGGAGGCAATCGTGCCTGAGACCGCAACCACGTGGCTGACCCAAGAGGCGTACGACCGCCTCAAGGCCGAGCTCGATCACCTCACCGGTGAGGGCCGCGCCGAGATCACCGAGCGCATTGAAGCGGCTCGGTCCGAGGGCGACCTCAAGGAGAACGGCGGCTACCACGCCGCCCGTGAAGAACAGGGCAAGATGGAGGGGCGCATCCAACAGCTCAGCGCCCTCCTGCGTGACGCAAAGGTCGGTGACGCGCCGGCAGATGACGGCATCGTCGAGCCCGGCATGGTCGTCACAGCGGAGATCGCCGGAGAGGAAGAGACGTTCCTCATCGGCTCTCGCGAGGCGGCTCCAGACGTCGAGATCGACGTCTACTCCGACGCCTCCCCCCTCGGGGGCGCGCTGCTCGGCGCCCAGGCCGGCGCGACGGTGAGCTACGAAGCCCCCAACGGCAAGACGATCGAGGTCAAGATCCTCAAGGTCACGCCGTTCCAGCCTTGAGGCGCGCCTCGGGGCTGCGCGCGGCGTTCCCGGGCCTGAGGCTCTAGGCGCGCAGGTTCGTCGTCGTTTCCACGACGAAGCCGTGATCGCGGAGCATGTCCAACACCTCCTGGCTGTGCTCCACGCCGCGTGATTCGAGCTCGATCCCGACCTCGACCTCTTCGAAGCCCAGGTCGCTGCCGGTGCGGGTGTGGTCGATGTTGACGACGTTGCTACCGGCCTTGGCCAGCAGGTTGAGCATGTTGGCGAGGGATCCGGGTCGGTCGGGAATGCGCACCCACATCTGCATGTAGCGCCCAGCGGTGGTGAGGCCGTGGCGCAGGACGCGATTGAGCACGAGGGTGTCGATGTTGCCGCCCGACAGGACGACGACGACCGGGCCCTCGCCCACCTCGATGTCCTCCAACAGGGCCGCGACGCCCACGGCGCCGGCGGGCTCGACGACCACCTTCGTGCGTTCGCTCAGCAGCAGGATGGCGCGGGCAATGCTCTCCTCGCCGACGTTTCGGATCCCGTGAACCTCGCTGCGGGCGATGTCGAGCGTCAGCTTCCCCGGCTCGGGCACGGCGATCCCATCGGCCATCGTCGCCACCCGATCCAGCGTGATCGGGTGGCCCAGCTCCATCGACCGGCCGAAGGCGGCCGCCCCGGCGGCCTGCACGCCGATGATGCGGGCGGCCGAACCACCGCCGCGCAGCGCGCTCGCGATCCCCGCGAGCAGCCCGCCGCCCCCCGTAGGCACGAGCACGGTGCCCACGTCGGGTGCTGCGGCGAGGATCTCCAATCCGATGGTTCCCTGGCCGGCGATGATGTCGCGGTGCTCAAAGGGGTGAACGAGCACGCGACCGGTACTGGCCGCGTCCTCCTCCGCGGCGGCGAGGCTCTCGGCCACCGTGGTGCCGACCTGCCGGATTCGGGCGCCGTAGCGCTGGGTCGCCACGACCTTGGGCAGGGCCGCGTTCTCCGGCATGTAGACGGTCGCTGAGATGCCGAGACGTTGGGCGGCCAGCGCCACGCCCTGGGCGTGGTTCCCGGCGCTGGCGGCCACGACTCCCCGGGCCTTCTCGGCCGCGTCGAGGCGCGCCATCCGCACGTAGGCGCCGCGCATCTTGAACGATCCGGTGCGCTGCAGGTTCTCGCATTTCAGCAGCACCTGGCGACCGGCGAGCTCGCTGAGGGCGGCGGAGGGAAGCAGCGGGGTATGTAACGCGACGGCGCTGAGGATCTCTTGCGCGGAGTGCAACTCCGCGAGGCTGAGCAGGTTCACGCGTCGGTTCCTTTCGGCTCTTCCGATGCGGCCGGGGATTCGGGTTCTGCCCCGGTGCCCCGCGCACCCGAGGCCGACGCGGCGGCCGTCACGCCACCGAAGGAGTCCTGGATCGCCCGAAAGAGGATGCCGGGCGGCCCGCCGGGGCGATGCCAGTCGGTGGCGAGATGGGGATGTTTGTCGTGACCGTGGAAGTACAACACCACCGTGTTGATGACGGCCGTGACGGGGACGGCGAGCAGGGCGCCGAGGACGCCGGCCACTCCCGTGCCTGCCGCGACGGCCAGCAGCACGGCGACCGGGTGCAGTGACACCGCGTTGCCCATGAGCCAGGGCTGCAGGA
>DATGSB010000295.1:0-2446 GCA_035303045.1 Actinomycetaceae bacterium
TGACGGTCGGCCGAGCGCGCGTGCAACGTGCGGCGCGAGCGCCCGAAACGCACGCCCACGGTGGCTGATCGCGTTCTTCTCCGCAGCACTCATCTCCGCCAGCGACCGGGTGTGACCCTCCGGTGAGAAGATCGGGTCATACCCGAATCCGCCGTCTCCCCGCCGCGCGGGTAAGAGCATTCCCGGCAGCCGACCCACCTCGACCGTCTCCTCCCCCGCGGGTGTGACGAGAGCCGCCGCGCACACAAACGATGCGGCGCGGTGCGGCTGGGCGACGTCGGATAGCTGGGCCAGCAGCAGCTCGAGATTGGCGTCATCGTCGCCGTGTCGCCCGGCCCACCGGGCCGAAAAGATCCCCGGTGCCCCGCCGAGCACGTCGACGCTCAGCCCCGAGTCGTCCGCGATCGCCGGAAGCCCGGTGAGCCGAGCGAAACTACGTGCCTTGATGAGCGCGTTCTGCGCGAAGGTGAGCCCGTCCTCCACCGGTTCAGTTGCCGTGACGGCGTCGGCGCCGACGATCTCCTCGGGTGCCAAAGCCGGTAGTGCCGCGGCCATGACGGCGCGCAGCTCGGCGACCTTGTGCTGGTTGTGGGTGGCGAGAATCAGTTGCGCGGCCATCGTCGCTTGCCGGCCGGTGTCAGGAGTTGGGCAGCGGCTCGGCGAGCGCCGCGCGCTGGAGCTCGGTGAGCTTGGCTGCGCCGGTGACAGCGAGATCGAGCAGCTCGTCGAGTTCATGCCGCTCGAAGGGTTTGCGCTCCGCAGTGCCCTGGACTTCGACAAATCCGCCGGATCCGGTGACGACGACGTTCATGTCGGTCTCCGCGGCGGCGTCCTCGACGTAGGGCAGATCGAGCACCGGGAGCCCGTCGACGATGCCCACGCTCACGGCCGCGACCGAATCGACGAGCACCGGGGCCTTCCCAGCGGCGATGGCGCCGGTGCGCTGCCCCCAGGCCACGGCGTCGGCGAGCGCGACGTAGGCGCCGGTGATCGCCGCAGTGCGGGTGCCGCCATCGGCCTGCAGGACGTCGCAGTCGAGCACGATGGTGTTCTCCCCCAGCGCCGCCACGTCGATGATGGCGCGCAACGACCGCCCGATGAGCCGGGAGATCTCGTGGGTGCGTCCCCCGACGCGGCCCTTGACCGATTCCCGGTCGCTGCGGGTGTTGGTGGCCCGCGGCAACATGGCGTACTCCGCGGTGACCCACCCCTGCCCGGAACCCTTGCGCCACCGGGGCACGCCCGTGGTGAACGATGCCGCGCACAGCACCCGGGTGCCACCGAACTCGATGAGGACGCTGCCCTCCGCAGCCTCCAGCCAGCCGCGGGTGATCGTCACCCTCCGCAGCTCATCGGGCGCCCTGCCGTCGCTGCGGGTCACGATGGTGCTGCTGGTGGAGGTGTGTGGCATGGATGCAGCGTAACGCTCACGGCGCCGGCCAGTCACCCGTGTCCGCGACTGAATCGGGAAGCTGTCACCCCGTGTTCTGCAGGCCGGCGGCGACGCCGTTGACACTGAGCAGCATGAGGCGACGGGCCTCGGTGATGTGCGGTGAATCCGCCCCCGCTGCCCCGCGAAGCGTTCGCAGAGCACGAAGCTGCAGGAGGGACAGCGCGTCGACGTAAGGGGTGCGTAGTTGGACGGCGCGCCCCAGCACCCGGCGTCCTTGCAGCAGCCAGTCGTGGCCGGTGATCGCCAGCACCCAGCGCGTCGTCAACGCCAGTTCGTCCAGCACCAGCGTGGCGAGGTCCTCCCGCTCCCCCAGCTCGAGGTAGCGGCGGGCGATGCGAGGATCGGCCTTCGCCAGCGACATCTCGACGTTATCGATCATCGTGGTGAACAGCGGCCACTCGGCGTAGGCCTCCCGCAGCCGTTCGACGTCCCCGACGGCATCCAGCGCGGAGCCCAGCCCGTACCAGCCGGTGAGGTTGATGCGGGCCTGGGTCCAGGCGAACACCCACGGGATGGCCCGGAGGTCGGCGAGAGACTCCACGGAGAGGCCGCGGCGCGCCGGACGCGATCCCAGCGGCAGCAGGCCGACTTCGTGTTGCGGGGTGACCTCGGCGAACCAGGGGGCGAACCCCTCGGCGTGGACGAGGGTGTCGAAGCGGTCACGCGAGACCCGGTCGAGCTCCTCGGCCAGCGGGGCGAAGCGGTGCGCGGCGGCGGCGTTACTCCGCTGCGTCGACGGGGCATCGGCGAGCAAGGTGGCGGATGCGACCTGGTCGACGTGCCGGGCGGCGATCGCCGGATTGCCGTAGCGGGCGAAGATCACCTCCCCCTGCTCGGTGAGCTTGAAGCGCCCCGCGACCGACCCCGGGGGCTGGGCCAGGATGGCTCGGTTGGCCGGCCCGCCGCCGCGGCCCAGCGCGCCGCCCCTGCCGTGGAACAGCGTGAGGGCGATGTCGTGCTCCTCGGCCCAGGCGGTGATGCGCCGTTGCGCCT
>DATGSB010000296.1:0-4851 GCA_035303045.1 Actinomycetaceae bacterium
AGCGGCATGATTTCCTCAAAGTTGAAGGCAACGTCGGAGGAGGTGAACGGTTCGCCGTCGTGCCACTGCACACCCTGCTCGAGGTGGAAGGTGATCGACCGTTCGTCGTCGGAGATCTCCCAATCCTGCGCCAGAGCCGGAACGATTTCGTATTGGTCGGTGATTTCGACGAGGCTTTCGTACACCGAGAACGTGATGCGGTTGACGATGGGGCCGCCGGCGAACTGCGGGTTGAGGCCCCCGGGGTCGCCCGTGATTGCTTCAACGTAAATGAGTTCTTGCTCTTCGGCCGCGTCCTCACCGCCGTTGGGTGTATCGCTTTGCGCGCTACCGCCACAGGCGCTGGCCGCCAGAACGGTGGCGGATAATATTGCTAATGCGGTAGGCCATCGTCGGTCGCCCATCTGTCACTCCTTTGTTTGAGATTCACAACCTTGGCGCTTCTGTTATTAATTGGTTTCGATTCGTGCGAGGCTCGGCCGTCGGCTTCCCATCGTTTCGACGACGGTGGAGACACCGGCGTTGTCGGCACCCGCCACCACGATCTCGATCGCCTCCGGAGCGACGAAGACGTTGACGTCGCCGCTGCCGGTTTGCGGCGCCGCGTCGGGATGATCCGTGGGCACCCGCCACCCCGTGCGGGTGGAGACGGCGCCCTTGCCGACCCGATCGAGGTCGGCGAAGCTGCGCGACGAATGCGCGAAAAGCGCGTCCTGGATATCGCGCTTCGTCCAGCCGGCGTGCGCAAACACCCGGGCATGCTCGGGGCTGAGGATCAGCCACGCCGTGCCACCGGCACCGATGATGCGACCAGTGCGCGCCGCGCTGTCGGCAATGTCCAGCGCTAAGGCCTCCGGATGAGCGGTATGGCGCGCCTCGATGAAAAGGGTGCCGCGAATGTAGCTGGCGGCGACGGTGCTGTCGCCCTCGTGAAACCCGTGATCCACGTGGTACGGCTGCCACGGACTCTGCTGCTCGTTCTCGGCAATGCAGCACGTGTACTTTGCTGGCGAGGCCTGGGTCGCCTGATCGAGAAGCTGTGGTTTGAGCTGGAACACGTTCAGCACGGCGAGCCGGATCGCCCGGCCGATCGTCGCATTCGCGCGGAACCCCGACCCGAAGATGTTGCCTTCGCTATTGATGCCGAGTCGCTGGACGACGGGGCCGTTGACCACGAGAAACGGGGCCGAGCCGGTGGTGCTCTGCCAGCGCGCATTGCTGCCGGCGCCGGACGCCTCGAAGGACTTCCACGCGGCGAGCACCACGGGGAAGTACTCCGGTAGGCATCCGGCCATCGCCGCGTTGACGGCAGCCGCCCGCACCGTGCAGGCCCGGTTGACGTGGGGCATCTCCAACACGACGTCGTCGGGGGCCGATGGCGTTTGCGCCAGGAACTCCTCGAGGCGCGATTCAGTGCAGGGCATGACCGGCAGCCCGTCGGTCCATCCGCGGCTGTAGGCGTGCTCCGCGATGGCCAGCGCCTCCGTCGGATCGGCCGGCAGCGGTTCCGAACTCAGGGCCGCCAATGGGTTCGCTGGGTCGTGCACGGCGTGTGATGTATCCAAACGGCTTCGCATCGGAGAATCTCCACTGCTCGCAGGGGTTTGGGATGAGGTGTGGTCAGCAACGCTCGTACGGCATATGACCGTCACCGATGGGGACTGCAAAACTGAACTTTTTATTGCAGTTGCACGGGTTCACCTTCGTTGGTGCTGGGCCGATCATGCCCTGCCACCCAGATGACGTCAATGGCGAGGGGCGTTTCCTTTTAGCCAATGAAAGAATTGCTCATGTATGCACAGGCGTGGTCGGTGCTTCGAGCCTGGAGGCACCCCGGAACGGCCAGGGCGTAACCTAGAGGCTGCTTGCATGTCCGACTCAATGAAGAAGAGGCACCATGGCGCCAGCGAATGCGATCGAGCTTGCCGCAGCATCCCCGCGCGGAATCTATGTGGACGGCGAGTGGCGGCAGGCTTCCGGGGCGCGCACCTTTGAGGTCGCCGATCCGGCAACGGGTGAGACGCTCGTCGACGTCGCGGACGCGGGAAGCGAGGACGGCGCCGCCGCCCTCGATGCCGCGAGTCGGGCGCAGTCGTCCTGGGCGGCCACCCCGGCCCGGGAGCGGGCCGAACTCCTGCGTGCCGCCTTCGAGCTCACCCTCGAGCGCGCCGAGGACCTCGCCACGCTCATGACCCTCGAAATGGGCAAGCCGCTGGCCGAATCTCGCGGCGAGGTGACGTACGGCGCCGAGTTCTTGCGGTGGTTCGCCGAGGAGGCGACGCGCATCAACGGGCGCTACCAGTCGGCCCCGGAAGGCACGCTGCGCATCCTGGCGGCCAAGCGGCCGGTAGGCCCCAGCCTGTTCATCACACCGTGGAACTTCCCGCTGGCCATGGCGACCCGCAAGATCGCCCCGGCCCTGGCGGCCGGGTGCACAACGATTCTCAAACCGGCCGCCCTCACCCCACTCACCGCGCTCGCCTTCGCCCAGATCCTTCACGACGTCGGAATCCCCCCGGGCGTCGTCAACGTGCTCCCCACCTCCGAGGCCCAGGCGGTCACCGGGCCGATCATCGCCGACCCGCGGCTGCGCAAACTGTCCTTCACCGGCTCCACCCAGGTGGGCAAGGCCCTCCTGCGGGAAGCGGCCGACAATGTGCTGCGGACTTCGATGGAGCTCGGCGGTTGCGCGCCGTTCATCGTGTTCGACGACGCGGACCTCGACGCCGCGCTGCGGGGCGCGCGCCAGGCGAAGCTGCGCAACATGGGGGAGGCCTGCACCGCCGCCAATCGATTCCTCGTGCACGAGTCACTCGCGGAGGAGTTCACCGGGCGGCTGGCGGAGGAGTTCGCCGGCCTCACGCTCGGCCACGGCCTGGACGACGCCACCGACGTCGGGCCGCTCGTATCGCAGTCCGCGCGGGAGGGGGTGCACGAACTCGTGACCGCCGCACTCGCCGACGGCGCCCGAGTGGTCACGGGCGGCAGCCCGAGCGACGGGCCCGGCTACTTCTACCAGCCCACCGTGCTCGCCGACGTCGCCGCCGACAGCCCCGTAGCCGTCAACGAGATCTTTGGCCCCGTCGCGCCGGTGACGACCTTTCGGGAGGAGGCGGAGGCAGTGGCCATCGCCAACCGCTCCGAGGTCGGACTCGCGGGGTATGTGTTCACCCGCGATCTCGACCGCATCCTGCGCCTCGCCGAGAACCTCGAGGTGGGGATGATCGGCGCGAACACCGGGCTCATCTCGAATGCCGCCGCCCCGTTCGGGGGAGTCAAGCACTCCGGCCTCGGGCGCGAAGGCGGCATCGAAGGGATCGAGGAGTTCCTCGAAACTATCTACGTCGGTATTCCCCGGGCATAGCCCGCTACCACCGGAGCGTCTCCATGACCGAAGATTCCCCGCGCGGGTCCAACCCCCGCAGTTTCCCGCCACTCACCCTCGCGCCCGAGCGCGCGGTCCTCCTGGGCATCGACTTCCAGCAGGGCTTCGGGCCTGACGGGATGGAGTACACCCCGGGGGCCCCGGGCGCGGTCGCCGCGTTTCGCCGCGCGGCGCAAACCTGGCGGGAGCACGGCGGCCACGTTATTCACGTGCACAGCACCAGAGAGCCCGAGGACTTCGTGGCGGAGGACGGCCGCGCGGACGATGCCGCCTTCACCGCCCACCCCATGCGCCGCGGCAGCCGCCACGCGGAGTTCTATCCCGGCCTCGTCGACGACGCGGACACCATCATCCGCAAGACGGCGTTCTCGGCCGTGGCGGGCAGCAACCTCACCGAGGTGCTGCGAGCAAGGGGGTGGACGGAGGTCATCGTCGCCGGCCTGACGACGCCGATCTGCGTTGGCACGACGTCGGATGCCCTGTCGATGGGCGGATTTCTCGTCGGCGTGCTGAGCGACGCGTGTGCCTCCCAGCCCATCGGCGACTACTCGGCCGAACTCATGCATGACGTGGCGCTGGCCCGGTTCGGGTACCTCTTCGGCCACACGCTCACCACCGCGGAGTTCCTCAACCGGGTCGGCCCCGGCTAGTCGCGCGCGTTGTGGGCGGCGGCCACTCTCATGAGTCGCACGAAGCCCTCCCGGTCGACCGAGTCGCCCTCGAAGAGGTCGATCGACCGCCACGCATTGCCCTCGAGGCCGGCGTTGAACAGCCCGTCGGGG
Source organism: Actinomycetaceae bacterium (assembly GCA_035303045.1). Lineage (GTDB taxonomy): Bacteria > Actinomycetota > Actinomycetes > Actinomycetales > Actinomycetaceae > DATGSB01. The sequence goes on from DATGSB010000296.1 coordinate 4,168, forward strand.
TCGTCGAGGTGCGCGCCCTTGGGGAAGGTGAGCTTGACCTTGGCCTTGTGGGCGTTGCCGATGACGAGGATGCCGCCGGACTCCCACGTGGGGCTGCCCCGCCACTTCCATCCCTCGGTGACGCCGGGAACCGCCTCATGAATCAGCGCGCGCACGCGCGCGAGAGTCTCCCCGCGCCAGTCGTCGAGAGACTCGATGAGCGCGTCGATGTGGGCCGCGGCGTCGCGGGCTGCCGTGTCTGCCATGGAAACCTCCCGGGTGCCGGCGTCTCGCACCACCGGACGGCGCGCGGCATCGGCGCTGGCACACCACTAGTGTGGCGCCATGAGCGCAATCGTGGGAATCGTGATGGGGTCCGACTCCGACTGGCCGGTGATGCAGGACGCCGCGGACGCCCTCACGGAGCTGGACGTCGCCTACGAAGTCGACGTCGTCTCCGCCCACCGCATGCCGCTGGACATGGTCGACTACGGGCGGGAGGCCGCCGAGCGAGGGCTGCGCGTCATCATCGCCGGCGCCGGGGGAGCCGCCCACCTCCCCGGCATGCTCGCCTCGCTCACGCCGCTGCCGGTCATCGGGGTCCCCGTGCCGCTGGCCAGGCTCGACGGGTTGGACTCGCTGCTGTCGATCGTGCAGATGCCCGCCGGCGTGCCCGTCGCCACCGTGTCCATCGGCGGCGCCCGC
>DATGSB010000297.1:0-2005 GCA_035303045.1 Actinomycetaceae bacterium
TGGGGCGTGAAGCCCGGCATCGTGTTGACCTCGTTGATGACGACGTCCCCCGCGCCGCGGACAAAGAAGTCGACGCGGGCCAGCCCCTCGCATCCCAGCGCTTCGAAGGCACGCGCCGAGAGCCGGCGCACCTCCTGGGCCGTTGCCTCGTCGAGGTCGGCGGGGCAGCTGAGCTCGACTCCGGAGGTATCGATGTACTTCGCCGCGAAGTCGTAGAACTGCCCGTCGGCGAGCTTGATCTCGCCGGGCAGCGAGGTGCGCACGGGCCCGTCGAGGCTGCCGAGTACCCCGCATTCGATCTCGCGGCCGGCCACGCCGGCCTCGACGATGACCTTCGGATCGTGGCGTTGGGCCTCGACGATCGCGGCTTCCAGCTCGTGGCGATGCTCGACCTTGGTGATGCCGAGGGACGAGCCCGCGCGGGCGGGCTTGACGAACACCGGTAGGCCGAGGCCGGCCGCGGCATCCAACGCGGCCGCCTTATCGGCGCGCCACTGTTGCGGGTGGATGACGGTGTAGGGGCCCACGGGCAGGCCGTGCCCGGTGAGGATGACCTTCATGTAGTGCTTGTCCATCGCCGCGGCGGAACTCAGCACGCCGGAACCGACGTAGGGAAGCTGGGCCATCTCGAGCATGCCCTGGAGGGTGCCGTCTTCCCCGAAGGGGCCGTGAAGCAGCGGGAAGACGACGTCGACCTCACCGAGGATGTCGGGGAGGTGACCGGGTCGGGTGAGGAGGAGATCGCGGCGGGTCTCCCCCATCGGCAGCGTGACCTCCCCTGGCGCCTCGGGCACCTCGGGGAGTGCGTCGACGTCGAGGCGAAGCGGGCCGGGGTCGTCGGGCATGGCCACCCACTGCCCGCGGGGGGTGATACCGATGGGAAGGACGTCGAAGCGCTGCCGGTCGAGGGCACTCAGCACGCTGGCGGCTGTGGCGCAGCTAATGGCGTGTTCGCCGCTGCGGCCACCGAAAAGCAGTGCGACCCGGATCTTGGGCGCAGCGGCAGTGTGGTCAGTCATCGTTGAGGACCCTACCTGCCGCCCGGGCCATTGCGGCCCCCGCCGCACGTGCGATCACAGTGCGGACGCCGGGGCGCACGTTCAGGGCTGGGGCCGATTCAGTCGCGTTCGGCTCGCCGGGGCCGCGAGAGCAGGGCGTGGGGCATGTCGCGCAGCGGCACGCCGTGGTGCAGAACTCCCGCGACGGCTTCGCTGATGGGCATCTCGACGTCGTACCGTCGCGCGAGTTCCAGCACGGACACACACGAGGTGACGCCTTCGGCGGTGCCGCCGGTGGCAGCGGTCGCCTCGGCGAGGCTCATCCCCTGTCCGATTCGTCCGCCCAGGGTGTTGTTGCGTGAGAGCGGGGAGGCGCAGGTGGCCACCAGATCGCCCATGCCGGCGAGGCCCGCGAAGGTCTCCGGATGCGCCCCCATCGCGGTGCCGAGCCGCGTCGTCTCGGCGAGCCCTCGGGTGATGATCGAGGCGATCGTGTTGTCGCCGTACCCGGCGCCTCGGGCGATGCCGACGGCTAAGGCGATGACGTTCTTGACGGCTCCACCAAGCTCAACCCCCACGATGTCGGCGTTGGTGTACGGGCGGAAGTAGGTCGTTGCGCAGGCTTCGGCGACGCGGGAGGCCGTGGCCGGCTCGACGCTGGCCACGACCGTCGTGGTCGGTTGTCGGGCCGCGATCTCGCCTGCGAGGTTGGGCCCCGACACGACCGCGACGTGGCGGTAGGGGACGTCGAGGGTCTGCGCCAGCACCTCGCTCATGAGGCGGCCCGACTCGGCTTCGATGCCCTTCATGAGGGAGACGACGATAGCGCCGGGGCGCAGCGCGCCGCGCAACGGGGCGATGGCTTGCCCGACCTCCTGCGAGGGTAGAGCCACGGCAAGAATGGCGGCATCCCGGGCGGCGGCGGCCATGTCGGTGGTGGCGCGCAGGTTCGCGGGGAGCTTCACACCGGGCAGGTAGCGGGAGTTACGGCGCTGCTCGTTGATCTC
>DATGSB010000298.1:0-5680 GCA_035303045.1 Actinomycetaceae bacterium
AGTTGCCCGACGCTGCTGTAGGCCAGGGCGGTGCGCCCGTCCCGGCGCAGCACACCGGCGATGATCGAGCCGAACATCCCCGCCAGCCCGGCGCCGACGATCGCCCAGCCGACCCCCGCCATCCCGGCCTCTCCCAGCGGCAGGAAACGCAGCATCCCCACCAGCCCCACCTTGCTCAACGCCCCCGACAACACGGCCGCACCCGGGGCCGGCGCCTGCCGGTAGGCGGGGGCGACCCACACGTGCAGCGGCACCGTGCCGGCCTTGATGCCGAAGCCCACCATGAGTAGCACGACGATGAGGGTGGCGTGCGGCGAGGCCGCCACCGCCGCCGGCGCCTCGGTGAGCACCCGCCCCCCGCCGGTGACGACGAACATGAGGCCGGCGAGCACGAGCACCTCGCTGACCACGGTGAGCACGAGATACACCCGCGCCGCGCGGCGCGCCGCCGTCGTCCCCCGGTGCACGACGAGCCCGTAGGCCGCGAAGCTCATGAGGGCGAAGAACAGGTAGAACGTCACGGCGTCGGCCGCGAGGAGGGCCCCGGCGTTGCCGAGGAAACACAGCAAGAGGATGGCGCTGAGCAGCGGGCTGTGATGGGTGCGGCGCGCGGCCGTCGTCCACAGCGCGGGCAGGTAGATGAGGACGACGACGAGCAGGAGGAGTCGGGCGACGCCGTCGACCTCCAGCGTGGTTCCCAGCACGAGGTCGGGCAGCTCCACGCTGCCTGCCGCGGGCCCCGCCAGCGCCAGCACGAGTGTCGGCAGGGTCGTCCACGGTGCGACCCACGCGATGCGGGCCCGTGCGCGGTCGCCCGCCGGGTCGGAGTGCTGCAGGCCCACGAGGGCGAGGGCGAGCACGGTGATCAGCGGGGCGAGCCCCGCTGCCGCCCACACCGCGGCCATCACGGGTAGCTCCCCGCGGCGATGATCTTCGCCAGCTCCAGGGGCGAGTACGGCAGGCCGGCGAAGAGCCCGGCCGCCAGGGCCAGCACACCCGTGGCCACGGTGGGCAGGATGAGGGCGCCCGGCCCCTCGAGGTTGCGCCGCCGCCGGCGCTCGGGTTCCTGCCACTCCGCTCCCTCCGCGGGGTGCTGGAACCACATGGCGTACACCGGGGGCAGGAAGTAGGCGGCGTTGAGCGCGGCCGAAACGACGAGCACGACCACCACCCACGGCGCCCCCGCCTCGATCGCTCCGGTGCCCAGCTGCCACTTCGACACGAACCCGGCCACCGGCGGCAGCCCGATCATGCCGAAGGCGGCGAGGGTGAAGGCAGCGGCGGTCAGCGGCATGCGCCGGCCCACCCCGGGCAGCTCGCTGATCTTGTGGAGGTGCAGCACCTCGGCGATCACGCCGGCGCAGAAGAACAGGGTGATCTTCATGAGCCCTTGGTGCACGAGGTGGACGATCCCGCCCGCGGTGGCGGCGGCGCCGACGAGGGCCGCGCCGAGCGTGATGTAGGACAGCTGGCTCACCGTCGACCAGGCGAGCCGACGCTTGAGGTCGTCCTCACCGAGCGCGCGGATCGAGCCGTACACGATCGTGGCGGCGGCCAGCACCGCCAGCGGCGTGAGCAGCCCCAGGCCGTCGGCGAGTTCCACGCCGAAGACGTGGTGAACGACGCGCACGATGCCGTACACCCCGGCCTTGACGACGGCCACGGCGTGCAGCAGCGCGCTGACGGGGGCGGGGGCGATCATCGCCTTGGGCAGCCAGCTGTGGAGGGGGAGGAGCGCCGCCTTGACGCCCACCCCGGCGACGAGCAGCACGAAGATGGCCCGCGCGGTGCCCGGCTGCTCGGCGGCGAGTTCCGCCACGCGGGCGACGCCGCCGGCGGTGAACTCCACCGGCCCCACCAGCGAGGTCAGCCATGCCACGCCCAGCAGGAGCACCATGCCGCCGCTGAGCGTGTAGGCGAGGTAGGTGCGCCCGCCGGCGAGGGCCTCCCGGGTGCCGCGGTGGGTGACCAGCGGGTAGGTCGACAACGTCAGCAATTCGAAGAACAGCAGGAACGTCACGAGGTTGCCCGCCAGCGCGATGCCGGTCGCCGCGGTCACGCACACGCCGAGGAAGCCGAAGAACCGGCTGCGGTGAGGCTCGTCCTCGAGGTAGCCGATCGCGTAGATCGTGGTGGCCAGCCACAGCACGGCTGAGAGCGCCACGAAGTACAGCGACAGCGGCTCGGCGCGCAGCAGCAGGTCGATGCCGGGCATGAGTTCGTGGCGCCACTCCAGGTCGTTCCCGCCCACGACGGGGGGAATGAGCGCGACGACGAGCACGACCTTGCTCACCGCGCCGAGGAGGTTGAGGACGGTGCGGGCCCGGTGGCGGTCCTCGGGCAGGAAGAAGATGACCAACCCGGGCAGGAAGGAAGTGAGGACGACGGCGATGGGGATGGCGCTGGCGGTCACGTGCCCACCTCCCCACCGATGAGGCTCAGCTGCAGCAGCTCACCGGACCCCAGGCCGATCCCCACGGCCAGCACCGCGAGCAGGAGGGGGACAACCTGGGCGCGTCGCGGCAGGGGGGTGAGCTCGGGCGCCTCGACGTCGTCGTCCGGGCCGGAGTAGGTGAGCCGCAGCACGCGGGCGGTGTAGGCCGCCGTGCCGAGCCCGCCGGCGATGAGCACCACCGCCCACCACCACTGCCCGCTGCCGAAGCTCGCCTGCAGCAGGTTCCACTTGCCGAGGAAGCCGAAGGACGGCGGCAATGCGGCGAGGCTGACCCCAGCCATCCCGAAGGCAAACATCGCCACGGGCATCGTCGCTACCGCCCCCGGAAGTTTCGCCAGCTCGTCGGTGCCGTGCCTTGCCGCGACGGCTCCCGCCGCGAGGAACATCGCGGCCTTGGCCACGCCGTGGGCCATGAGCAACCCGAAGATCCCGAGCCACGCCAGCCGCACCGTGTCGGCGTCGTTGCCGGCCAACGCGGGCGTGGCAAGCGGGAACAGCAGAAAGAGGTAGCCCAGCTGGGCCACGGTGGAGTAGGCCACGACGCGCTTGAGGTGGCGTTGGCGCAGCGCGAGGGTCGCGCCCCAGGCGACCGCCCCCGTGCCGAACAGCCCGAGGAGCACGGCGCCGCCGGGTGGGGCGAGGTCGCCGTACACGTCGAACCACACCCGCACGATCACGTAGAAGGAGGCCTTGACGACGAGGGCCGACAGCATCGGGCTCACCGCGGCAGGCGCCGCCGAGTGGGCCGGGGGCAGCCAGCCGTGGGCCGGAAACAGCGCCGTCTTCAACCCCAGGCCCGCCACCATGGCGGCCAACGCCACCACGGCGTCCGGGCCTTCGCTCAGCCGGGTGCCGGCCTGCACAAGGTCCAGGGTGGCGGTGTTGCCGTACAGCAGGCCCACGCCGAGCAGAAAGAGCAGGGAGCCGGCGACGGCGACGACGAGGTACCGCATGGCGCCGCGACGCGCCTCGCGCCCGCCCCCGGCGACGAGCGCGACGGCGGCGATGCTGAGGAGTTCCAGGCCGATGTAGATGTTGAACAGGTCACCGGAGACGTAGACGACGTTGAGGCCGGACCACAGGCCCAGCCACAGGGGCCACCCGCCCCGCCCACCGCGCAGCGAGCTGCCCGCGGTGGCGTACACGGTGATGGCCAAACCCACGAGGGAGGTCATCGCCAGCAGCGCGGCGCTGAGCCCGTCGACGCGCGTGACGATCCCCAGGGGCGGCTCCCAGCCCGACATGAGGTAGGTCTGGGTGCCGCCGGTGACGACGAGGGCAACGACGACCGCCCCGGCCGCCGCGGTCAGCGCCGCGGTAACCACGGCGACGACGCCGGCGGCCCGTTCCCGCGTGAGCGCCGCGGCCACCGCGCCCGCCAGGGGCAGCAGCGGCGGCAGCAGCACGAGCGCGCTCACGACGTCTCCCCGGTTCCGGCCGGAGGCGGGGCCGCGCCGTCGGCTGGCTCGGCCCCGACTGGCTCGCCGTCCGCCTGGCCGCCGTCCTCGCCCGGCTCGCCGTCGCGAGCTGCGTCTTCGTCGCGGGCGTCGTCGTCCTCGATGCGCCGGGCCAGCGCGAGCGCGAAGGCGCTGACGCTCACGGTGATGACGATGCCCGTGAGGGCCAGAGCGTGGGTGACCGGGTCCGGTTCGCGCGCGTCGAACCCCACCGCGACGATGACCATGAGCACCCCGCCGCCGGCGATGTTGAGGCCCACCACCCGGCGGATGAGGTCCTCGGTGAGCAGGAGTCGGGCGGTTCCCGCCACGGCGAGCAGGGCGCCGAGCACGAGGTACAGCGGCATTTGGCTCATGACCGCCCCACCCGCTCGGCCGGTGGCCGGGCCGCGACGAACGCGCCCGCGAGAGCCGCGGCGATGCTCAGCGCCAGCACGGCCTCGACGGCGAGGATGACATCCCCCGCCCAGGGCGCATCGAGCACGAGCCAGCCGCCGCCGAGGGCCGCCGTGGCCCCGGCCAGCAGGAGGAAGCCCGCCAGGCCGACGGTGATGGCGGCGGGCAGCCAGCGCCCGCGGGGCACCACCGCGGTGCCCGACAGGTGCAGCAACACCATGGCGCCGGCGAGGACGGCGCCGGCCTGGAACGCCCCGCCCGGGCGGGTGGAGCCGGCGATGAGCAACCAGCCGGCGATGAGCACGAGGATGGGCACGAGCAGGTGCACGGTGCGGCGGAAGGGGGCGCCGAGGGAGACGACGCGTTCCCGCATGGGCCCATGCAGGCGCACGGTGGCCAGCGCGGCCACGGTGAGCACCGCGATTTCCAGCAGCGTGTCGTAGGCCCGGAAGTTGAGGAGCACGCCGGTGATCGCGTGGTCCACCCCGCTGGCGCCCAGGCGTGCCAGCGCGAGGTCCCCGGCGGACGGGCGGCCCGCATCGGTGCTGAGGTGGAGGACGGCGATGACGGCGGCGACCCCCAGCAGCGTCGCCGGTACGGCCGCGGCGACATCGGTGGCGTCGACCCGCCGGCGGCGGCTCTCGCGGCGGGAGCCGATGGCGTCGAGCATGAGGCCCCCGGTGATCCCGGCGCCGATGGCCGCCTCGGCCAGGGCAACGTCGGGGGCCGCGAGGCGCGCCCAGATGACCGCCAGCAGGGTGCCGAAAACGAGAAACAGCATGATCGCCGTCGTGCGGCGCCGCACCACCAGGGCACCGACGGCCGCGGCGAGGGTGCCCAGGGCGAGGCTGACGTCGAGGATGCCGGCGGCGGGATCCGTCACGAGGGGCCCTCGTGGTCGCGGGCGAGCAGATGGGCATTCGTCGCCGCGGCCAGGAGCGCCAAGGCCCACACAAGCCCGAGCTTGAGGGCGACGGCGACCGAGCCCGCCTGGAGGACGAGCCCGATCATGACGAGCCCGAGCCCGAGGTTGTCGGCCTTCGTCAGCGCGTGGAGCTTGGTGTGCAGGTCGGCGAAGCGCAGCAGGCCGAGCGTGCCGGCGGCGAAGAACACGCATCCGCCGACGACGAGCACGATGGTGAGGACGTCGAGGATCATCGCCGCCCCTCCGGCGTCTCGGCCCCGGGGGTGGGGTCGGGCTCGCCGCCGTCGGCGGCCCCGGCGGGGGGAACGCGCTGCTCGGCGCGCACCCGCACCGCGACGAGCAGGGTCGCCAGGGCGATGAGGACGATGGCCCCGTCCCGCAGCGCCGGGATCTGATCGGCCTCGGCGAGAAGGGCGAGCACGGCGGTGCCGGTCGTGCCGAGGAGGA
>DATGSB010000299.1:0-4336 GCA_035303045.1 Actinomycetaceae bacterium
CGCCTGCGCCTTGGGCCCGCGCTTCGAGGACGTGAGGAGCTGACCGAGTTCGCTGCGCACCACCTTGGCGACGATGGCGCGGATGGGGGCCGTGCCGAGCACTTCCTTCGTCTGCCCCTCGAACTGCGGCTCCGCGACGCGCACGGTGACCACGGCCGACAGCCCGGCGAGGATGTCTTCCTTCTCGATGCGCGGATCCTTGGCGGTCACTTTCAGCCGACGCGCGTTGGCCTCAATCTGTTCGCGCACGATGCGCACGAGCCCCTGTTCGAAGCCGGCGAGATGGGTGCCGCCCTTGGGCGTGGCGATGATGTTGACGAAACTGCGCAGGTTGGTGTCATAGCCCTGCCCCCAACGCAGCGCGATATCCACTTCGCAGGTGCGTTCGACGTCCTTCGGGCGCAGATGCCCGCTGGCGTCGAGCTGCTGGACGGATTCGGTGAACGTGTGCGTGCCCTGCAACCGCCACGTGTCGGTGATCGCCGGGTCGGTGGCAAGGAAATCGACGAAGTCGACGACACCGCCGTCATGGCGAAACACCTCGCTCACCGGGCCGTGTTCCCCCGGCGTGCCGGGCAGCCCGCGTTCGTCGCGCACGGTGATCGTCAAGCCGGGCACGAGGAACGTCGTCTGGCGGGCGCGTGTGATGAGCTCCTCGTAGGAGAACTCGGCGCTGCTGGGAAAGATCTGGGGGTCGGCCCAGTAGCGCACCCGGGTGCCCGTGCGCTTCTTGGCCACCTTGCCGATGATCTCCAGCTCGCTGGACTCGGTGAACGCAGCGAAGGTGGCGTCGGGGTCGCGCTGGCCGTTGTCGGCGAACGTTCCAGGCTCCCCTCGCCGGAACGACATGCGGTGGGTCTTGCCATCGCGGTCGACTTCGACGTCGAGGCGCTGGGAGAGGGCGTTGACGACGGAGGCGCCGACCCCGTGCAGGCCGCCGGAGGCGGCATAGGAACTGCCGCCGAACTTGCCGCCGGCGTGCAGCTTGGTGAAGACGACTTCGACGCCCGACAACCCGACGGCGTCCACCATGTCGACCGGGATGCCTCGGCCGTTGTCGCGCACCTCGACCGAGCCATCCCTGTGGAGGATGACGTCGATCTCGTTGCCGTGCCCCTCGAGTGTTTCGTCGACGGCGTTGTCGATGATCTCCCACAGGCAGTGCATGAGCCCACGGGAGTCGGTCGATCCGATGTACATGCCCGGCCGCTTGCGCACGGCCTCCAGCCCCTCGAGCACCGAGAGGTGTCGGGCGGTGTACTCGGCTGCGGTGGTCTTCGACTTTGGTGTCACGCCGTTGATCATACGAACACGGCGGGACGCAGCGCGGGAGGCGGGGCGCGTCCGCTGGCAGCGAACCCGGGCGGTTGGTCGGGAACACTTCGGCATCTTCGTGGTTACATACCAATGTGAACGCAACAATGACTGCTCCGCTGACCGCCGAGGACCGCTGCGACCGCTGTGGTGCCCAGGCATACGTCCGTGTGGCGCTCTCCGGTGGGGAACTGCTCTTCTGTGCCCACCACGCGCGCAAGCACGCGGACGCGCTGCAGGGTGTCGCGACCTCGATCCATGACGAAACCCATCGACTCCACGAGGAGGACGCCCCTACGGGCTAAGTTCTCCCGTTCCGTTGCAAAGCGCCGGCTCCCCTACGGGGAAGTCGGCGCTTTGTCGTCCTGCGGTGAGTCGTCCTGCGGTGATAAGGCCTCGGGAAGCTCGCGGACCATTGTGAGCGGTTCCTCACCGCCTTCGGGTCGCGCCGCCGCTCGAGCAAGAACCGTAAAACCGTGGCGTTCGTACAGGCGGATGGCGACGGTGTTGTCGGCAGCGACCTCAAGGAGCTGCCGAGGGCGCCCGATTTCCAGTGCCAGGACAGCGCTGGCGTCGAGGAGAAGGTCGCCCACTCCCCCGCCCCGCGCCGTTGGCCGGACGTACATCGCGATCAAGTGCACATCGCGCTCGCCGTCCGGCAACACCCCAAGGGTCCCCAAAGCCGCCCCGGAGGCATCACGGGCCTGAAGGTAGAGGATGTCGCCGCTCACCGCGGCCCGCCAGTCGGCCTCGCCGAGTCCCCGGACGTCGTCCACGCGCCCCCAAAAGGCGTCGGGAGACTCGGTGAGCATGTGGATGCGGAGATCTCGATGGCTGGCCCAGTCGTCCGCGGTGACGACGTGGATGCGCAGGCCGGCGGCGTGGCCCTTACGCGCTGTCACGCCGGCCCCCGCATGTCGGCGACACCACAGCAGCCGTGCTCACGCAGACGCCAACGGCAGCGGCCCCGGGATGACGAGGCCGCTGCCGTGGTCGGTTGCGATCTGAGTCGGTTGCGATCTGATCAGTCGAGGTAGTCCCGCAGCACCTGGGACCGGCTGGGGTGGCGCAGCTTCGACATCGTCTTGCTCTCGATCTGGCGGATGCGTTCCCGCGTGACGCCGTACACCTTGCCGATCTCATCCAGCGTCTTGGGCTGGCCGTCGGTGAGGCCGAAGCGCATGGACACCACGCCGGCCTCGCGTTCCGAGAGCGTGTCGAGCACCGCGTGCAGCTGCTCCTGCAGGAGCGTGAAGCTCACGGCCTCGGCGGGGACCACGGCCTCCGCGTCCTCGATGAGGTCGCCGAACTCGCTGTCGCCGTCCTCACCCAACGGGGTGTGGAGCGAAATCGGTTCGCGGCCGTACTTCTGCACCTCGACGACGCGCTCCGGCGTCATATCGAGTTCCTTGGCCAGCTCCTCGGGGGTGGGCTCGCGACCGAGGTCCTGCAGCATCTGGCGCTGGACACGCGCGAGCTTGTTGATGACCTCGACCATGTGCACCGGAATACGGATCGTGCGGGCCTGGTCGGCCATGGCGCGCGTGATCGCCTGGCGAATCCACCAGGTGGCGTACGTGGAGAACTTGTATCCCTTGGTGTAGTCGAACTTCTCGACCGCACGGATCAGGCCGAGGTTGCCTTCCTGGATGAGGTCGAGGAACAGCATCCCGCGGCCGGTGTAGCGCTTGGCCAGCGACACGACCAACCGGAGGTTCGCCTCTAGCAGGTGGTTCTTCGCCAGTTTGCCGTCATTGGCGATCCACTGCAGTTCGCGCTTGAGCTTTCCGGTGATCGTCTCGTCGTTGGCCAGCCGCTCTTCGGCGAAAAGCCCGGCCTCGATGCGCTTGGCCAGCTCAACTTCCTGCTCGGCGTTGAGGAGCGCAACGCGCCCGATCTGCTTGAGGTAGTCCTTGACGGGGTCGGCGGTGGCACCGGCGGTGACGACCTGCTGGATGGGCTCGTCGTCCTCATCGGAGTCGGAGACGACGAAGCCAGACTCTGTGGAGGTCTCGCTGGTCGCGGCCTTCGCCTCGGTCGTCGGCTGCTCGGTGGACTCGGGAAGTTCTTCTGCGGTCTCATCCGCCTCGACCACCGGCTCGGTCGCCGTCTTCTTGGTGGTGGCCTTCTTTGCCGCTGCCTTCTTGGGCGCGGTCGCCTTCGCCGTGGCAGCCTTCGTCTTCGTTGCGGCAGCCGACGTCTTCGTCGCCGAGGCCGTCTTGGTGGTGGCCTTGGCGGTGGTCGTCTTGGCGGCCGTCGTCTTGGCTGCCGTGGCCTTCGCGGGGGCCTTGGCGGTCGACTTCGTGGTGGCTGCCTTCTTCGCCGTAGTCTTCTTCACCGTGGACGTCGTCGTCTTCGTGGTGGAGGTCGACTTCTTGGCGGGTGTCTTGGTGGTCGTCTTCGTGGGGGCGGCCTTCTTCGCCGGAGTCTTCTTGACCTCCTCGACGGAGGCGGTTGTTTCGACCCGCGCGGTGGTGGCGGCGGACACCCGGTTGCGGTCAGCGGACTTTTGGGCGTGAGTCGGCACAGAGAACCTTTCGGCGGGGGGAGCGCGGCTAGCGGCCACGAGCACTACGGACAATTATAACCGCCGCTGCCGTCTCGTGCGGGGTGGGCGGTCGATCAACCGGCACCTACCGGTGGATCCTTACGCATGGGTCAACGGCCTTTCAGCGCGCCGTATTCCCTGCCGTTCCCCACGAATTCCCTGCCGTCCCCCGAAAATTGCTCCCAGATCGCGCGCCGAGCACCCACCCGGGAGGGTGGCCGACGCGCAACACCTCGTGCATGAGGAGGGCCAGCCGATGGCCGGGATCCCCCGCCAGGCAGCGCTGAAAATGCACGTGAGCCTTGGCGTTGTCCCCGCACCACCATGCGAACCATCCGAGCAGCACGAGGGCACTCTCCCGCTCCTTGCCTGCGACGTGGGCGGCGATGGCCTCGATGACGGCCACGACCGGGCCCAGCAGGCGCCGGTCGGGCGCCGGCCCCGCGGGCTTGAGGACTTGGGCCGCGGCCTCGC
>DATGSB010000300.1:0-4137 GCA_035303045.1 Actinomycetaceae bacterium
ACTCCAGCGACGAATGGATCCGTCAGCGCACCGGCATCGCCACCCGCCGCCGGGCCACCCCGGAGCAGAGCTTGGAAGACATGAGCTTCCAGGCCGCCGAGCAAGCCTTGGCACAAGCCGAGGTGGCGGGCAAGGACCTGGACGCCGTCATCGTCGCCACCGTCACCCACATGGAGCAGACGCCGTCGCTGGCGGCAATCCTAGCGGACCGGCTCGGCGCAACACCCGCGGCCGCCTTCGACATCTCGGCCGCCTGCGCGGGTTACTGCTATGGCATCGGCCAGGCGGACAGCCTCGTCCGATCGGGCAGCGCCACCCACGTGCTCGTCATCGGAGCCGAACGCATGTCGGATGTCATCGACCCCACCGACCGCACGATCTCCTTCCTCCTGGGCGACGGTGCCGGGGCGGCCGTCGTCGGCCCGTCGTCATCCCCGGGGATCGGCCCCACGATCTGGGGGTCGGACGGTTCCCAGGCCGACGCCATCCGGGCCACGCACAGCTGGCTGACCTTCCAGGACGGCTCCGACATGTCGTGGCCCACGCTGCGCCAGAAGGGGCCGACGGTGTTCAAGTGGGCGAGCTTCGAGATGGCGAAGGTTGCCGCCCGAGCGATCGAGGCGGCCGGCATTTCGCCGGAGGATATCGATGTGTTCATCCCCCACCAGGCGAACATGCGCATCATCGACCAGCTCGCCAAGCAACTGAAGCTGCCCGAGAGCGTCGTCATCGCCCGTGACATCGCCGACACCGGCAACACCTCGGCCGCCTCGATCCCCTTGGCCACCGAGCGCCTCGTCCGCGAAGGACAGGCGCGCAGCGGCGATATCGCCCTACAGATCGGCTTCGGCGCGGGCCTGGCATACGCCGCCCAAGTCGTCGTCTTGCCCTGACTGCGGCGTCCTCGCGACGCCGCCCGATGGGTCACACTTGTCCCACATCCCAACCCCGAATGGAGAAGCACATGGCACACAGCGAGCAGGAGATCCTCAGCGGTCTCGCTGACATCGTCAACGAAGAGACCGGCCTGCCCACGGATTCCGTGCAGCTGGACAAGTCGTTCACCGACGACCTCGACATCGACTCGCTGTCGATGATGACGATCGTCACGCTCGCCGAGGAGAAGTTCGACGTTCGCATCCCCGACGAAGAGGTCGCCAACCTCGCGACCGTCAAGGATGCCGTCGACTTCATCGCCAGCGCACAGCAAGCCTGAGATCAGCGGCGGCGGCCTCACCCGGGGCCGCCGCCGACCAGGCGCCACCCTCCCCTGTGCCGTTCTCGCTGACCTAGGAGTACCCCATGGCTCGCCCCACCGTTGTAGTGACCGGACTAGGCACCACATCCCCGCTCGGCGGGGATGTCGCCTCTACCTGGCAGGCCGCGCTTGACGGGCGCTCCGGCGTGCGCACGCTGGAGAACGACTGGGCCGAGAAGTACGAGATTCCCGTGAACTTCGCCGGGCAGCTCGCCGTCCCGGCCACGGAGGTGCTGCCGCGCCCCGAGCAGCGGCGGATGGACCCCAGCGCGCAGTACGCGATCATCGCCGCCCGCGAGGCCTGGGCGGACGCCGGGCAGCCAGAGGTCGACGGAGCACGGCTCGGCGCCGTGGTGTCCTCCGGCATCGGCGGCGTGTGGACGTTGCTGGATGCATGGGACACCGTCAAGGAGCGCGGCATGCGCCGGGTCATGCCCCTCACCGTCCCCATGCTCATGCCGAACTCTCCTTCGGGGTACGTGTCGTTGGAAATCGGCGCCCAGGCGGGCGCCCACGCCCCGGTCTCGGCCTGCGCGTCGGGAGCCGAGGCCATCGGATACGCCGTGGAAATGATCCGTAGCGGGCGTGCCGACGTCGTCGTCGCCGGCGGAACCGAGGCCGCGATCCACCCCTTACCCATTGCGGCCTTCGCGAAGATGCAGGCGCTGTCGACCCGCACCGACGATCCCACCGCGGCCTCCCGCCCCTACGACGTCGACCGCGACGGCTTCGTGCTCGGCGAAGGTGCGGCCATCGTCGTGCTCGAAAGCGCCGAACACGCCGCTGCCCGCGGCGCGCGCGTGTACGCGACCGTCGCCGGGGTCGGCATGAGCTCCGACGCCTATGCCATCGCCCCGCCCGATCCCGAAGGCACGGGCCAGCAGCGGGCGATGGAGCTCGCGCTCGCCGACGCCGGCCTCGCCACCAGCGACATCGTTCACGTCAACGCCCACGCCACCTCTACCCCCGTGGGAGACGGCATTGAAGCGGCGGCCATCCGCCGCACCCTGGGCGCAGATGCCGACCGCGCCACCATCTCGGCGACGAAGTCGATGACCGGTCACCTGCTCGGCGGCGCCGGGGCGTTGGAGACGCTGTTCACCGTGCTCGCCGTGCACCACCGTCAGGCGCCGCCGACGATCAACGTGGCCCAGATGGATGACGGCATCGACATCGACCTGGTGCGCGACACTCCTCGGGAGCTTCCCGCGGGCGACATCGCTGCATTCAACAACGCCTTTGGTTTCGGCGGGCACAACGTGGCCCTCGCCGTCACGCCCGCCTAGCTAGCCGACGCGGTGCAGCCACCGCACGGGCGCGCCGGCGCCGGCGTAGCGGAAGGGCTCCAACTCGTCGTCCCAGGCCTGGCCCAGGGCCAGGTCCAGTTCGCGGGCCATCGCCCGCGGGTCAGCCAGGTGCTCCAGCGCTGCCCGGACGCGATCCTCGGGGACGACGATGTTGCCGTGCACGTCCGTCTGGGCGTAGAAGATCCCCAGCTCGGGGGTGTGGGACCACCGCCCGCCGTCGACTCCCGGCGACGCGTCCTCGGTGATCTCGTAGCGAAGGTGGGCCCAGCCGCGCAGTGCCGAGGCGAGGCGGGCGCCGGTGCCCACGGGTGCCGACCACGAGTACTCGGCCCGGAACAGGCCTTCGCCGGCCGGCTGCGCCGTCCACTCGAAGGTCGTCGTCGTGCCCAGCACGCTTCCGACCGCCCACTCCACATGAGGGCAGAGTGCGCGGGGGGATGAGTGCACGAAAACGACACCGCGTGTGCTTGCACCAGTCATGTCGACCCTCCTGCTTCGTGTTGAGGTGCGTCTTCCCCTACGACCTCGTCACAGCAGCGGATCTTGTGGCGCCGCGGCGTACTGGCCACATCATGCCACGTTTCGGGCAATCGGCGGAGTCCTATCTCGGCGGCCGCTAGGCGTCGAACTGCTCGCGGATCGCCCGCATCGCCTTCTTGCGCTGATCCTTGGCAAGGCGATCGATGTACAGCATGCCGTCGAGGTGGTCGACCTCGTGCTGCAGGGCCCGAGCCATGAGTCCCTCGCCCTCGATGGTCACGGGCTTGCCGTCGAGGTCGATGCCCTCGACCCGGGCATACCAAGCCCGCTCGGTGGGGAACCACAGGCCCGGCACCGAGAGGCACCCCTCATCGCCGTCCTGGTATTCCTCCTCCGACGTCTCCACGAGCCTCGGGTTGAGCACGTAGCCGATGTCGTCATCGATGTTCCACGAGAATGCGCGCAAGCTGACGCCGATCTGGTTGGCGGCCAGCCCCGCGCGCCCCTCGTGGTTGACCGTCTCGAGCAGGTCCTCCACGAGCGACTTGACCCGATCGTCGATGTCCCGAATCTCCTCGCACGGCGTCCGAAGCACCGGGTCGCCAACAATTCGGATCTCACGCATAGCCATGGCGGTAGTTTCCCACGAGTTCGCGCCCTTCCCGACAACCGTGCCAGTCCCTGGGAATGGCTCGATCGCGTGGACGACGGTTGGTGTGATCAGCTCACGGGTTTGCGCCGGAGCGGGACATTGACGGCGAACGCATGCGCACGATCTTGCCCCCGGTTTCACCTCACTCAGCGCAGGACGCTGCGCCTGTCGGCTGCGATGATCGACAGATGGAACGCAACGTGCTGGGCGGCCCGCTCGAGGAGTGCGGAACGGATCCCGTCACCGGTTACTACCGGACCGGCAGTTGCGTCCCCAGCGCCGGTCAGCTCGGCGGCCACAGCATCTGCGTCGTCCTCACCGCGGAGTTCCTCGAGCACCAAAAGCAACTGGGCAACGACCTCACCCGCCCACTACCCGAGTTTCAGTTTCCGGGACTGTCCCCCGGCATGCGGTGGTGTGTGTTGGCGGCGCGGTGGTTG
>DATGSB010000301.1:0-5996 GCA_035303045.1 Actinomycetaceae bacterium
GAGGAACCATGCCTCGCGAGAACGTCGTCGTCGTCGGAGCTGACGGCTCCCAGGCCAGCCTTGCCGCAGTCGATTGGGCGGCGGCGGAAGCTCGGCAGCGCGACTGGCGGCTGCACATCGTGTGCGCGTACGCGATCCCCGCGTTCACCGTCGCATCGCTGGACGGCGGCTTCGCCGCGGTCGACGACGCCGCGATCCAGGCCGGGGCCCAAACGGTGCTCGACGAGGCCACCGAGCGCGCCGGGGACGGCCTCAACGTGACTTCTGCGCTCGAGGTGGGCGACCCGGCCGGGGTGCTCGTCGAGTTGTCCCGCCAAGCCGGGCTCGTCGTCGTCGGCACCCGCGGCGGGGGCGGCTTCGCCGATCGGCTGCTGGGCACCGTCTCCTCCGCCCTACCCGCGCACGCCCATTGCCCGACGGTCGTTGTGCCACTGGCCGAAGAGGACGAGCGGCCCTTCACCCCCGTCAAGCGCATGGTCGTCGGGGTCGATGGCTCCGACTCGGCGACGATCGCGCTCAAGCACGCCGTGGGCGAAGCCGCCGCGTGGGGGGCCCACCTCACCGCGGTAGCCGCCGTGCCCATCGGCGGGGGAGCGGGCTCGCTCGCGTGGCTGCCGGCGGCGGTCGACCGCGACGAGGTGCTCGCCGACGTGCGGGAGGGCCTCGGCGTGGCCGTCGACAAGGCGGTGGCGGGGCGCGAGGTCAAGGTGTCCCAGCACGCGCTGGACGGCAACCCCGCGGCGCTGCTCGCCGAGTTCTCCACCGCCGTCGACCTCATCGTCGTCGGCTCTCGGGGGCGCGGCGGCTTCGCCGGGCTCCTCCTCGGCTCGACCAGCCAAGCGGTGCTCAGCCACGCGGTCTGCCCCGTGATGGTCGTGCCGTCGCGCTTCCTCGATGAGGACGGCGAGGACGAAGAGGGCCGCAGCCCCACCGACGTGCCGTGGCGGCGCCGCTAGCGGGAGCGCCGCGGGAGCGCCGCTAGCTGTTGCGATGCTCCGGGGCGCCGCGCAGCTCGAGCGTGCAGCACTTGATCCCGCCGCCGCCCTTGAGGAGTTCACTGACGTCGACGGTGAGGACGTCGTACCCCCGTTCGGCGACCGCCGCGCCCAGGCGCGCGGCCTGCGGCGGCAGGACCACGTGGCGGCCATCGCTGACGCCGTTGAGCCCGAACACCAACGCGTCGGTCGACTCCGCGCGGATGGCGTCGGGAAACAGGTGGGTCAAGACCTCGCGGCTGGCGGGGGAGAACGCGGGCGGGTAGTAGGCGATCTCAGTGTCCGACAACACGAGCAGAGCGGTGTCGAGGTGGTAGAAGCGCGGATCGACGAGCCGCAGGGAGACGACCGGCAGGCCGACCGCTTCTTGCAGCTCGAGGTGGGCCGCGTGCGAGGTGCGGAAGCCGGTGCCCGCGAGGACGACATCGCCCACGGTGAGCATGTCGCCTTCGCCCTCGTTGACCTCGCGGGCCGCGATCGTGCGCAGGCCGGCGGCGCGTAGCCACGCTTCGTAGGCGGGGGCCTCCGCGGCGCGTTCCTCGTGCTTGAACCGCGCGCAATAGGCGGTTCCGTGGGCGGTGATCGCGCCGTTGGCGGCATAGACCATGTCGGGCAGGCCGGTCACGGGCTCGATGAGATCGACCGCGTGGCCCAGCTCGAGGTAAGTGCGCCGCAACGTGTCCCATTGCGCAATGGCGGTGGCGGTGCTCGTGGGCGAGTCCGGCCGCATCCACGGATTGATCGTGTAGCTCACCGTGAAATGGGTCGGACGGCACATGAGGTAGCGCCGTGGGTGGTTCGCCATTGCCGCCCTCACCCTCCGCATGGGGATCGTTTCGACACAGGTTAGCCACGCGTCCGGCAGGCGGAGAGCAGGCGCGCCCCGTCCAACAGGCGGACATTCTCGGTGGGCGCTCCCGGTGCGCCCGCGCAGTCCATACGATTGCCCAGACCCATCCAGAGCGGCGGAGAGACCTGGCTCCTTGATGCCGCGGCAACCCTCGAGGGTGCTCCGGCCAGGACCGATGGAGGAATGATGACGTCGACGCGCGACCAGAAGGCCGATTGTCCCGGGCCGGGGGCCTTCCCCCGGCTCCCCGAGGAGTGGTCCACGGCTACGACCGCCGTCCACGCGGGGCACGTGCGCACAGGTTTCCAAGAGATGAGCGAGGCCCTCTTCCTCACCCAGGGATACGTGTACGACTCGCCCCGGGAGGCTGCCGCCGCCTTCGACGGTGACCTCGACCGCTTCACGTACTCCCGGTACGAGAACCCGACCGTCACGATGTTCGAGGAGCGCATGGCGGCACTCGAGGGCGCCGAGGCGTGCTACGCCACCGCGACGGGGATGGCCGCCATCTTCGCGGCCTTCGCCGCCGTGCTGCGCCAGGGCTCGCGGGTGGTGGCCGCCCGGGCGATTTTCGGCTCGACGATCACCCTCCTGGACGACGTGTTCGCCAAGTGGGGGGTGCACACCGATTACGTCGACGCCGCCGACATCGACTCGTGGGCGGCGGCGCTGGCCACGCCCGCCGACATCGTCTTCTTCGAAACACCGTCGAACCCCATGCACGACATCGTTGACGTCGCAGCCGTCAGCCGGCTCGCGAAGGCGGCCGGGGCGATGGTTGTCGTCGACAACGTGCTCGCCACCCCGGTTCTCCAGCGCCCCCTGCCGATGGGCGCCGACATCATCGTGTACTCGGCGACGAAGCACATCGACGGGCAGGGCCGCACGCTCGGGGGAGCGGTGCTGGGCAGCGAGGAATTCGTTCGCGGGCCACTGCAGCAGGTGCTGCGCACGACTGGCCCTTCGTTGAGCCCGTTCAACGCGTGGGTGCTGCTCAAGGGGCTGGAGACGCTGCCGCTGCGCGTGCGACATGCCAGCGCCCAGTCACTCGAGCTCGCGCGGTGGCTGGAGGCGCGGCCGGAGATCGCCGCCGTCCACTACCCCTTCCTCGACTCCCACCCGCACGCGGCGCTAGCACGGGAGCAGATGTCGGGTGGGGGCACCGTCGTCACCTTTGACCTCGCGGGCCGCGGCGGTGGCTTGGCGACCACGGAGGAGACGTTCGCGTTCCTCGAGGCCCTGCGCCTCATCGCCATCTCCAACAACCTCGGGGACTCGAAGTCGATGATCACCCATCCGGCGACGACGACCGCGCGCCGTCTGGGCCCGGAAGGGCAGGCGGCCACGGGAATCTCCGCGGCAACAGTGCGGCTGTCGGTGGGCTTGGAGGATCTTGTCGACCTTCAGTCAGATATCGATGCGGCGCTAGCCGAGGTTCACCCACCGCGATACGCGGCGTAGCGCCAGCCACGTCATTGCTTCCAGGGGCAGGCGCATCACCGCCCGGGTGGCCCAGGCGGGCAGCGGCCCTGCGAGGTGCACCCGCTCCCACCAGTGCACCTCGCACCGGCCGCGGGGCAGGTCGATGATGTCGATGCCGGCCTCGCCCAGGAGCCACGGCCCGAGCTTCGCCAACCGCAGCCGGTGGGGCGCCTCGATAGCCGTGATTTCCATGCGGTCCAGGAAGACCCCGGCCGTGCGCGCGACGACGACATCGCCGCGTCGAATGCGGGCCGGCGCGCTCATCGCCGTCAGCGGGATCCAGCGACCGTGGCCTCGCAGATCGCTGAGCAGATCGAAGGCGGTTGCGGCGCTGACGTCGAGGGTCCGCTTCATGCCCACACGCTAGCCGCCGCCCTTGCCCTCACCAGCGGGCGCCATTCCGCGTCGCTTTCGGTAGGGGTCTCGCCCGTTCCCGGGCGCTTGTGGCGGACTTCGCGCAGCCGGACCCCGGAGAGGTAGTGTGTCCCCGCCCGGCCCTCGTAGCTCAGGGGATAGAGCACCGCTCTCCTAAAGCGGGTGTCACAGGTTCGAATCCTGTCGAGGGCACATAGACCGCTCCGGGTCACAGGACAGCGTGGCGACATCTCTTTGGCGACGGGTTCCTATGAGTTGACGGCGCCGAATCCGCCCCGCACTTGCCTGACTCATGGGAGTCCGTCGAAAAGGGCGTCTGGAAACGGTGAGTTACGACGGCAAGGGGTGAGTGAACGTCCGCAACCGTCTGGATCCCATGAGCCAGTCCCTGCTGCGCTACTGAATCATGGGAGTCAGCCGCTGCCGCGCTGCTGAATCATGGGAGTCGGCCGCTGTCGCGCTACTGGATCATGGGAGTCAGGGTCGACTGGCACAGCGTGAGGCTGGCAATACGGGCGGACAGGTCACGGTTTGGCAACGTCAGCCAGGGGAGCTTGTGTGTGCGCTCACCGTCGGCGAGCATGGTGTGCGATAGGGCGTGGTGCTTGCCCCCCGTGTGCACCACGCCCTATCTACTTGCCCGTTCAGTTCTTGCCTGTTCAGTCCTGCCCGGTGAGTACCTACCCGGTGAGCCCTCCGAGCGCCGCCTGCAGCAACGCCGCAACGGCGCCGCCCCACTTGTAAAGGACGAGATCTTCTCGCGCGCCCCCGGCGGGTCGAGGCTTGTGGCACGCCATCGCTGGTTAGCGTAGTGAGATGACTCCCTCAGCGCTCCCGGCGACCAACGGTGCGGAGACGCGGCAGTCACGGGACGTCCGAAAGCGTCCTCACGCGGTGGCTGGCGGCGAACCCGCCCTGGCGCCCGTGCACCGCACCACGATGCGCAGCGCCCGCGTGCGCGCTGTCGAAGCGGCCGCCGAAGCGTGGCGTAACGAACTCGTGGCGCTCGGCGGGCAGAGCCCGCTCAGCGACGTGGGCCTGCTGGGCGAGGCGGTCATCGACCTCACGGCAGCCCACCCGTCGGGGATCGCCCAGCTGTATGCCGGACGCACCACCCGGCTGTCGAACCTCGTGCGTGAGGGACAGTCCTTGGCGGCCGCCCGGCGAGCCGCGCGCACCGTGGTGGCGCGCACCGAGGACCTCTCACAGCGCTATGGCATGGCCCCCACCTACCTCGCGGTGGGCGTCGCGAGCTGGACGCACCACCCGGGCGAGCAGGATTCCGCCGGCCGTGGTGAGCCCGCCGGCGCCAACGGCGCTGCCGGCCAGGAGGCCCTGCGCACGGTTCGCGCTCCCGTGCTGCTACGGCCCGTGTCGCTGCACGTCTATGAATCCGGCAGCGACGTCGATGTCGACCTCGAGCCGGCCGTCGAGATCAACTCGGTGCTCCTGCGCGCGCTGCGCGCCCACGGCACCACGCTGGACGTCGCCGCCATCACAGCCGGAGCGATCACGGCCGAAGGCTTCGCGCCACGGGCCGCGCTCGACCGGCTCGCGCTCGCGGGCAGCGACGTCCTCCCCGACTTTCAGCTGACCGAACGCATCCTCATCGGTCCCTTCGTGCACCCCGGCCAGGTGCTCGTCGACGACCTCGACGCGATGTACGAGGATTTCGCCACCCATGACATCGTCGCGGCCCTCGCGGGGGACGACGGCGCACGCGAGTCGCTGGCGGTGCCGCTGCCGGACAAGATTGCCGAAGACCGCGCCCCCCAGTCCGAACGCGGAGTGGGGGACCTGGACGTCGATCAGCAGCACGTCGTCGACGCCGTCGTGGCGGGGGCGAACGTTTTCGTTGACGCCGCCCCCGGTGCCGACGCCCCGGGCACGGCCCTCGCCCTCATGGCCGACGCGGCCGCAACGGGGCGGCGCGTGCTGTACGTGCCGGGCACGCGACGCACCGCCGAGGAAGTGCTGCGGCGAGCCCACGACCTCGAACTCGATGACCTCGTGCTGGACGCCTCCCGGGAAACCTCGTGGCGCGCAGAAGCCACCGAACGGCTGCGCAGCGCACTCGACGGCGTCCCCGCACCGCAACTGCGCGACGACGTGCGGGCCGTGCGAGCCGAACTCCTCGCCGTGCGCGAAGAACTCGCCAGCTACGTGGCCGCGCTCCATGAGCTGCGGGAACCCTGGAACTCCTCGGTCCACACCGCCCTGCAGGAGCTGGCCGAGCTCACCGCCCGCCGCCCCGCGCCGCGCACGACCGTGCGGCTCAGCGGGGAAACCATCCG
>DATGSB010000302.1:0-4156 GCA_035303045.1 Actinomycetaceae bacterium
CTCCGTCAGGGAGACGGGGCCGATGGTGGTGTCCCCGACGTGTGCGGACTCGGAACGCACCGGTGCGAAGGCGGGCTCGGGGTTGACGATGTTGATCTCATACGTCGTGGGCCCGGCGCTGAACAGGACGGCGGTGTGGGCATGCACCAGCGGGAGCCGCGCGCCAGGGGCCAGCCACGCCTGCGTGCTGCCCGCGGCGTCGGCCAGGGTGGCCGCCAGCCGCGTGCCGACGTTCTCCACCCACCACAGGTCGTCGCGGTACACGATGCGCAGGAACCGGCGGTGTAGGTAGGGGTTGTCATCGATGCCCAGCGGGCCTTCCCGGCCGACGTGGAACGGCTCGCCCTGGTCGACGTCGAACCACTCGCCGCAGAACTCTAGTCTGAGCACCTTGCCCCTTTCTCAGTCGACGCAGGCCTGCGCGGGCTCGGCAGAGACCCGGCCATTCGCCGTGACGATCCGAAGTTCGATGCACACCCGATTGTCGTCGGCGATCTCCAACGGGGGTTCGGCGATGAGCGTGGCCCTCTCGTCCTTGGCTCCCGCCGCGAGCCGCCAGCTGTACTCCACCTCACCGAGATTGGCGGGTTCCACCCACGTGAATTGCGCGGTGCCCTCCTCCATCCTCACGCCTCGCAGGCCGGTGGGAGCGGGCACCGCCTCGGGCAGCGTGATCGTGTCGATCGTCGGCGGCGGTTCGTTCGAGACATCTGCGAGTTCACCCCGGAGCAGTTCCGCGGAGATGAGGCCGGCGGCCGCGAGCGCCACGGCCCCGGAGCCGACGAGCCATCGCCTCGCCCGAGCCCTGCCCGGGCGGGGGCCCGAGGGAACCCGGTCATGGTCGTCCCCGGGCGCGGCGGCGGGGGGCGCGGTGTCGGACACGTCGTGGGAGGCAGGCAGTTCGCGGGCGGCCCGGTGGACTGTGGCCGTCGCGGGTTCGAGGGCCTCCGCGGCTGCGTGGGCCGGGGCTCGTCGCTCGCGTGTCGGCTGTTCGTGTGCCGGCGGCTGGACGACGGGGGTGGCGGCCCGCACCACGGTGGCCTCCTCCCGGCCGCCGCTCTGGCCGCGCGGCGTCTGCAGCCAGGCGGTGTCGGGGACCTCGACGTCCGTGAGCGGCAGCTGCAGCTCTTGCTCGATCGATTGAAGGGAGCGAGCGAAGTCCAGGGCCGTCCCCGGGCGTTGGTCGGGTGATTTCGACATCGCCACCGTCAGCGCCCGAACGAGGGAATCGGGGGCGTCGTCGCGCCCCAGTGGGGGGACGGCGCTGCGCTTGATGCGGGTGATGTAGGCCAGCCGCGAGTTGTCTCCCCCCTGGGAGTAGAAGGGGGAACGTCCGGCCAGCATCGTGTAGACGGTGGCCGCAAGGGAGTAGACGTCCCCGCGGACGCCGACCGCGTGCCCGTCGAGCGCCTCGGGAGGCGCCCAGGGCACCGAGACTCCCTCGGAAGGGTCGGTGCCCGCCTCGGTGTGCCCCGCGATGCCGAAATCCGTGAGCGCCGGGCGCCCGTACTCGGTGGTGAGGATGTTGGCCGGCCTGCTGTCGCGGTGGACGATACCTGCTCGGTGGGCTGTCTCGACCGCGCCGGCCAAGCGCACGCCGATGCCCAGTGCCTCGGCCAGGGGCAGGGGCCGCTGCTTGATCCGTTGCGCGAGATTGGGCAGGGGGCAGTACTGCATGACGATGTAGGGGCGGCCGTCTCGCGCCGTGCCCGTGTCGTAGATCGTGACGATGGCCGAGTGGCCCGACAGCTGGGCCATGACGTTGGCCTCGGCGACGAAGTCCTGCGCGGCGTGGACGCTCGCCTCTCCGGTGAGGATCTTGATTGCCACGGGCCGCTGGGGCAGGTGCTGTTGGAACAGGTAGACGTCGGCGAAGCCGCCCGAGCCGAGAAGCCGGTCGACCGTGTAGCCGGGCAGGTCGGGCGGTGGGGCCGCCGGGCGGCGGCTCATGCCCGCTCCAGGCGGATCGTCACGCCGCCGAGGTCGATGGTCGACCCCGCCGCGAGCGGGACACCCGTGCCGGGCTGGAGCCGCTGGCTCGGCTGCGCCGGGTGGTGGACGACCGTACCGTTGGTGGAGTTCATGTCGGTCGCGACGACGTGATCACCGGCCGGCCGGACCTCCACGTGGGTGGCGGAGATGTCCTTCTGGGGATTGGGCACGCGAATGAGGCGGGGCGCGACGTCGCCGCCGAATCGGCCGGCCTCCGGCGCTCGTCCGATGAGGATCGGGCGGTCCACGGCCACCTGTTGGCCCGTCGAGAGCTCCAGAACGTAGCGCTGCGGCGGGTCGGGAGCCGGCTCGGGGGTGGGGTCCGCGGCGACCTCGGGGGCGCCTGCGCCAAGATCGCGTCGCAGCACCGTGGCGTGCTCGTCGGGCTCGACGGGCGCGGGCAGGTCGATGGGCGGGCCCGAGGGCGCGGGCAGCGACGATTCGGCGGGCCCGGTTGCCGGGTGATCTGCGGCCGCAGCCGGTCGCAGCCACGGCGGGACCGAGTCGATGATCCCGCCGGCGGCTTCCTCACGTGCCGCGGCGGCGCGCCGGCTCACCTCGGCGTCGCTCTGGGCCGCCGCGGTCGGCGGCTGCCACGGGCTGTCGGCGACGTCCCCCTCGGGCTCGGGTTCGGGCTCGCGGGTGGCTTCCAGGTCGCCACCGGCCGCGGTGGCGGTTGCCTCCTCGGGCGTGCCGGTCTCGGGGCGTGCCCCGTCATCGGCCTCCCGGTGCTGCTCCTGCTGTTCCGTCGACCACAGCAGGTGGTCGTATTCGTCGTCGACGTCGTCGGCCTCGGGCTGCGCCTGGGGTGCCGGGGTAATCGGCTCGGCCTCGCGTGCGGGACGCGACGATGTTCCCAGCGCCGCCGCGATACCCGGCATGCGCGCGACGGTGAGCTCGATGTCGTCGTCCTCGAGGTCCGTCGTCTCGACTCGTCCCAGTCGCGCGCTGATCTGCGAGGCGGCGACTACCCCGGCGCTGATCGGCCACCAGGGCGCATCGCGATCCCCGACGCGAATGTCGACGACCCCGGGATCGGCCACGATCTCTTCACGCCAGGTCGTGTAGTCACGTCCGTTGATGACCCGGCCGCCGACGGCGACGTCGACGTCCCCGCGCACGAGCACCCGGGCGCCCTCCCCCAGGCTTTCCACCATGGCGAACGATGGCATCGTCGCGATGCCGGCGCTCGCCAGGTACTCGATCCACGCCCCCATCCGCTTGCCCTCGGCCACGAGATGCCATATCTCTGCTGCCACCGCCGGGGTGACGTCGGGGTGCAGCAGCGCCAATGCGCCCTCGGTCACCAGACCGCGCCAGTCACCGCCGCGGTAGGCGGGACCGTCCCAGGCGACGTCCGGGGCGTGCCGCTCGGTCATCCGCCCGCCCTCGCCGGGCGCGGGAGGGTGGTGTCGGCGGCCTCTTCGTCGCCGTCGTGGGAGACGGCCGCGACAACGACGACCGTGACGTTGTCCCCGGCCCCGCCGTTGCGGATGGCGGCGGAGAGCAACGCGTGCACCGCCTGCTGTGGGTGGGGACTCGTGCGCAGCAGGTTCTCGATCTGGGCGTCGGAGAGTTCTCCGGCGAGTCCATCGCTGCAGATGAGGAAGAGCTCCTGGCCGCGGACGGGCAACATCCAGTAGTCGATCTCCGGGGCCGAGCCCGTACCCACCGCCCGGGTGATGATGTTGCGTTGCGGGTGGGAGCGCGCTTCGTCGGCCGTGATGGTGCCTGATTCGACGAGCTCCTGGACGAGCGAATGGTCGACGCTCACTTGCTCGAGGGCGCCGTCGGCGAAGCGGTAGGTGCGGGAGTCCCCGACGTTGAAGACCAGCCAGTAGTCGTCGCCGTCCTGGTGGGTGAGGACGAGGCCCGCCACGGTCGAGCCCGCGACGCGGTCGCCCGTGTCGTCGGCGATCGTCGCCGTGATCTGGCGGCGGGCGCGGTCGATCGCAGCGCTGACGTCGTGGGGGTGGGCGGGGCGCTGGGCATCGTTGAGTTCCGTGGCCAGCGCGTCGAATTCAGCCACCACGGCCTGACTGGCCATGTCGCCACGCTCGTGGCCACCCATGCCGTCGGCGACGACGAACACGGGGGCGCGCGCCAGCACGGCGTCCTCGTTCACGCGGCGCCGCCCCCCGGTGTGGGTTGCCGCCCCCCAGCT
>DATGSB010000303.1:0-2737 GCA_035303045.1 Actinomycetaceae bacterium
GACTTCACCCTCCACGGGTACGCCCGCGCCCCCGGCGCCGAGGTGGAGCACGTCGCCTTGGTGAGCGGCGACCTCTGCAGCGAGGAGCCCCCGCTCGTGCGGGTGCACTCCGAGTGCTTCACCGGCGACTCCCTGGGCTCAGCCCGCTGCGACTGCGGAGACCAGCTCGCCGCGGCCCTGCAGACGATCGCGGCCTCCCCCGGGGGCGTGCTGATCTACGCCTTGGGCCATGAGGGCCGGGGCATTGGGCTGCTGGGGAAGCTGCGCGCCTACGGCCTGCAGGACGAGGGGGCGGACACCGTCGATGCCAACCTCGCCCTGGGGCTGCCCATCGACTCCCGAGACTACTCCCTCAGCGCCGCGATCTTGCAGGATCTAGGGCTGGACGCCATCCGCCTGCTGTCCTCGAACCCCGCCAAGCAGGAGGCCCTGGAGAGCTGCGGGGTGCGGGTCGCCGCTCGGGTGGGCATGCACGTGCCCCCGCGCCCCCAGAACGCCGCATACCTCGCCACCAAGCGCGCGCGCATGCGCCACGACCCTCCCCCGGACGAGGCGTGGGAGCTGCTGCGCCGCGGCATCCTCGCCACCGCTCCCGATCCCGCCGGCGCCGAGCTCGTCACCCGCTACGGCCCCTTCGCCTCCGGCCCCGTTGTCCTCGCCCAGTTGGGCCAGAGCCTCGACGGGTTCATCGCGCCCCGCAGCGGCGTGTCCACCCAGCTCACGGGCCCGGAGGACCACGAGCACCTCCACCGCATGCGCGCCCTCGTCGACTGCGTCGTCATCGGCGCAGCCACCGCCATCGCCGACGACCCCCGGCTGACGACCAGGCTCGTGCCGGGGGACAATCCCGTGCGCGTCGTCCTGGATCCAGCGGCCCGGGTGCAGCCAACCTCCCGGCTCATGAGCGATGGTGAGGCACCCACGCTGTGGTGCGTGGGCACCGACGCTCCGACCATCGCCCCGCCCGCGGACCACGTCACGATCCTGCGGCTCGCCACCGACAACCGCGGCCGGTTCTCCCCCGGCCAGGTGCGCGCGGCGCTGCGGAAGCGCGGGTACCACCGCCAGCTCATCGAAGGCGGCGGGCGCCTCGTCTCCGCGTTCCTCGCGGCAGGCGAGCTCGACCGGCTCTACCTCACCACGGCTCCCATCCTCATCGGGGACGGCGTGGCCGGGATCAGCTTCCACGGCGACGCCCACCTCGCGGGCGCGCTGCGGGCGCCGACCCGCCGCTTCCAGCTCGGCGCCGACGTGTGCACCGAACTCACCTTCACCCCGCTGGCCGCCAGCTCAGCTGAGGTGAGCGATGACGTCGTCCGCAGTGGCGTCCCAGCCCCGTAGAAGCTCCTGGCGGGCGCGTGCCGCTACGCGCCACCGGTGACGCAACTGGGCATCGGCCAACCACCGCGCGAGCACGTCGCGCCAGCTCGCGGCGTCCGTGGGCGGTAACGCGGCCCCGGGAATGTCAGCCAGCGCGATATCCGCGCCGGTAAGCGCTCCGACGGCCTCAGGCTCGCCGCGCGCCGCCTCTCGCACACCCGCGCCGGCGAGCGCCTCGGCGGCGCCGGTGCCCGCGGCGACGAGGGCGGGCACACCGTGGGCGACCGCTTCGGTGACGACGAGCCCGAAGGTTTCGGTGCGCGAGGGCAACATCAGCAGGTCGGTCCCGCCCCACCGCTGCGCCAGGGGCGGTCCGGTGAGGACGCCGGGGAGCTCCACGCGGTCGGTCAGGCCCGCGGCGACGATGGCGTCACGCACGCGTTGGGCGTAATCGGGGTCGACGTCGGTGGCCCCGGCGAGCGTGGCGCGCCACGCCACGTGCCGCAGGCCGGCGAGCGCCTCGATGAGGAGCAGTTGGTTCTTCGTGGGGGTGAGGGAGGCCAGGCACAGCAGGTGGGGCGGCGCACTGCCCGCAGCAAGTGGCTCCCGGCGGGCGCCCGGCAGCGCGACGCGCACGTCGGGCACCCCCCGCGCGCGCAGCCCGGCGGCGGCGTGCTGGCTCGTGCACACCACCCGCCACGCCGCGGTCAGCGCTGCCAGCTCTGCGGCGCCGCGCGCGTCGGCAACGTCCCCGGGGAGGCTGACGTCGTCCGCCACGGACATGTGGTGCAGGACGGCGACCCGGCGGCCAGCGCCGTCGGCCGCCGCGATCTCGGCCGGGCAGGCCGCGGCGACGATGCCGTCGACCAGGCTGAGGGGGTGGGCGTCGAGCGCCTCGGCGAGTCGAGCTCGGTCGGGCGCCTCGGGTGCCGGCCAGCCCCCGGGAAGTCGGCGCACCGCGACCTCGACCCCGGCGCCACGCAGCGCGGCGCACAGCTGGTCGTTATAGGTGTTGCCGCCGCTGGGGGCGCGGTGATCCCACGTGACGAGCTGGAGTCTCACCGCAGGGATCGGCGATAGCTCGCCCACGCTCCCGGGTGCTCCAGCAGGGTGACCTCGAGCTCGTGGCAGCCGGTGTCGGGCAGCGCCGCCGCGACGCGGTCGGCGACCACCTGGGCCAGCGCCTCGGTCGTCGTCAACATGCCCGCGAAATCGGGGTGGTCGTCGAGGTTGCGGTAGTTGAGGTCGCTCAACACCGTGGCGAGTAGCTCGCTGAGCATGCCGATGTCGGCGACGACGCCGGCGTCGTTGAGGGTCTCGCGGCGCAGGGCGAGGTCGACGACGTAGGTGGCGCCGTGGAGTTGCTGGGCGGGCCCGAAGTCGGGGTGGGGCAGGGAGTGGGCGATCATCATGTGGT
>DATGSB010000304.1:0-2138 GCA_035303045.1 Actinomycetaceae bacterium
GTCGAGGGTCGGGCCACGCTGCACCGTGACCCCGAGGTTGGGCACGTCGCACAGCTTGATCGTGTTGTTCTCCGAGGCGACGATCGCCTCGGAGAGGTCGGTGCCGACCTTCTTGTCGTCGACGTCGAAGGCCGCGACGAACTCCACATCGCTGATGTGGTAGTCGCCGAACGTCACGTGCATGAGACCCGGGATCGTGCCCGCCGGGTCGGTGTCGGCGTAGAAGTGCACTCCCTGCACGAGCGACGCGGCGCAATTGCCCACGCCGACAATGGCTACACGGACTGAACTCATCAATTACTCCTTGCGTTGGGTGGCGCCGCTTGCGCCGCGTTGGGGGTGGCGGCCCCGCCCCTGGTTGCCGGGGGCGGGGGTGCCGAAGTCATGGGGCCCGGGCGTGCCGCGTTCGGTGTCGATCAGCGTTTCGAGCCATTCGACCTCTCGTTCCATCTGGGCTTGGCCGTGGCGGGCCAGTTCTGCGGTGTAGGCGTCCATGCGCTCCCGGGCGTCGCTCGCCGATGCGCGTAGCATTTCCAGGCGCTCGGTCATGCGGGCGCGGCGGCCTTCCAGGATCTTCAACCGGGTCGTGGCATCCGTGGCCGAAAACAGGGAGAAGCGGACGTCGAACGCGTCATCTTCCCACGAGGCGGAGCTGGCAGTGGACAGGGTCGCCGTGAGGCGCTCGCGGCCCGCGTCGGTGATCTCGTAGATGATTCGCCCGCGGCGGCCGGACAACGCGTGGGGGAGCTCCGCGGTGCTGAGCTCGCGGATGAGGCCGGCCTCGGTGAGGCGCCGCAGCGCCGGGTAGAGCGAACCGTAGGAGAGGGTACGGAAGGTGCCCAGCTGGGAGTTGAGTCGCTTGCGGAGGCGATAGCCGTGCATCGGCTCGCGTTGCAGCTGGCCGAGGATGGCGAGTTGCAGCACCTCGCCGCGGCTCGCGCCGGCGCCTGCGCGCACGTCCCACCTCCTCACCGGGTTTCGCGACACATTGGTATGTGGTCCCGCGGAAACGGATGTTCCGTCAGTCCGGCCGGTCGCGGGCCGTCGTCCACCAACACGCGCGACATATCGGCCTGATATATCCGGGAGAGCGTAGCGTACGCACGGGGCGCCGTGACAACCCCCACGCCGAATGCGGACATCGTGTGAAAATCCCACCCGCAGCGGGCTCAACAGTGTCGTCGCGCGGGCGAATTGCCATACTGGGGCGCTGTGACGCCGGTGGCGCCACTACTCGTGGTGAGGGAGTGGGTTCGTGGCCCGAAACGAACAGGCCCGTAAGGCAGCCGAGCGGCCGAGGCAGCGCCGGTGGGATTACCCGCGCGCAGGGAAGGGCCCCGTCCACCGCTGGCTGCCCAGCTGGCGGGTCGTGCTCGGCACGGTCGTGACCGTCATCGCCCTCGGGTTGGGACTGTTCGTCGTCGCCTACCTCACCACCGACATCCCCGAGCCGGACGACTTCGCCCAGGCTGAGACGACGACCGTGTACTACGCGGACGGCGAGACGGAGATGGGCAGTTTCGCCACGTTCGACCGCAGCATCGTCGGCCTCGCCACCCTGCCCGAGCACGTCGGTCATGCGGTCGTCGCCTCGGAGGACCGCCGCTTCTACGAGAACGTGGGCGTCGACCCCATCGGCATCGCCCGGGCGCTGTGGAACAACGTGCGCGGCAACGAGCGCCAGGGCGGTTCCACCCTCACCCAGCAGTACGTCGAGCGGTACTTCGTCGGGGAGACGATCACGAGCTACGTGGGCAAGGCCCGCGAGGCGATCCTGGCGATCAAGATCGACCGGGAGCAGACGAAGGACGAGATCCTCGGCAACTACCTCAACACCATCTACTTCGGTCGCGGCGCGTACGGCATCGAGGCGGCCGCACGCAACTACTTCGACAAGCCGGCCGCCGAACTCACCCTGTCGGAGTCGGCGCTGCTCGCCGGGATCATTCCCGCCCCCAGCGCATGGGACCCGGCCTCGAACCCCGAGCGAGCCGAGGAGCGGTGGGCCCGCACCTTGCGGTTCATGGTGGAAGACGGCTGGATCACCCAGGAGGAGGCGGACTCCCAGAGTTTCCCCGAAACCATCGACCCGGTCCGAGACGACCGCTACGGCGGCCCGGGGGGTTACCTGCTGGAGA
>DATGSB010000305.1:0-2720 GCA_035303045.1 Actinomycetaceae bacterium
AGTAGCTCTCCGTGTCGAAGTTGCTCATCACCCCGTTGGCGTCGATGTCGAAGGACACCGTCGCGCCTGTGTAGGCCGTGCTGCTGCCTTCATACGTCCCCGCCTGCGGCGGAGCGGCATGGGCGAGAGTCGGCACGAACAGGCTGGCGACAAGGGCCACGGCAGCGCTGGCGGCTCCGAGTACGGAGGCCCCCCTGCGCCGCGAGCGTGGTCGGTCGGTCGTGGTCCTCAAGGGATCTCCTTCGCATCGTGAGCGCGTGGTCTTCTGGCGTGGGCAAGAGCCACCCGCACCGATGCTCCCCGAGTCCGCCGCCGCTCAACTGCGAGGGATCCCTAGGGTCGCTACTAGGTTTTGGGGGCCGGCTCGGCGGCCCGGTGTGCCATGAGGTGCGCGATCTCCTGGCGGCTGGTGAGGTTCAGCTTCTTCATCACGTTCCGGATGTGGTACTCCGGCGTGCGCGGGCTCACCACGAGTCGCGCGGCGATCTCCTTGTTCGTCAGCCCTTCGGCGACCAGTTCGGCGATCTCTCGTTCGCGTTTGGTGAGATCGGGCAGGCGAGCCGAGCGTTGAACCAGGGCGGCTTCGGCACGGGCGATCCCGGCCTGCGCGCGACCCAGCTGTAATCGCATGCCCAGTCGCTGGAAGGTGTCGGCGGCATCCCTGAGCACGTTGCCTGCCTTGAGCGCATGGCCCTGGCGCAGCAGGATTTCCGCGCGCGTCGTCAGCAGCATCGCCCGTTGCCCGCGCGCGCCCTGTTCCTCGGCGATCCGAATCCCCTCATCGATGAGGTAGGACGCGGTGTTCAGCTCACCCATCGCAGCGGCGGCGGTGGCGGCGTCGGCGTGACGTAGGGCGGCCATGACGTCGATGGGCTCGCCCAGCAGTTCAGGGCAGTGGGCGGGGCTGCCGAGCACGGCCGAGATACGGGTTCGCGTGGTGAGAACGGCGCGCCGCCACCAGCCGAACCGCGGAAGCGGGGCCTCGTCGAGCTGGTCCAGCCGCTGCTGCAGCAGGCGCATGTCGCCCCGCCCCTGGGCCGCGACCATCAAGCCTGTCAGCGCCATGCTCACCAGATCGGGGGCACCGTAGCGGCTCGCATTGTGGACGGCTTCCTCGCCCGCGGCATCGGCTTCGTCGAGCCGGCCCAGGGACGCGAGGCAGAAGCACAGGGCCGTGCCGAGGTTGGGGAGGACATCGGCTTGCCCGTGGCGGCGCGCCACCGTCATGCCGCGGCGCGCGATGTGCTCGCCGGTGTCGTATTCATCAAGCAGGTAGGCGGCCCACGCCGCGCACGCCACGGCGTGCAGCGCCGAGGCGATTTCCGCGCCGTCGGCTCTCGCCAGCCACGCGGGCACGGGCCGGAAGGTGGTGCGGGCGTGCGCCAGGCGCCCATCGGCGAGCAGGTCCATCGTGCGGTAGATCGCCGCCACGATTCGATTCACGTCGCCTGGCAGGCCCTCGAGGCGGGAGACGAGCGTTTCGGGCGCCCGGCCATCGAGGAGGGCGACGACGTCGATGTACTCCCGCAGCACATCGGCATCCACGCTGTCCTCAGCCGCCGCGAGTAGCGCGCGGGCGTCATCCGCTTGTCCCGCCATTCGCAGCGCGTTGGCGAGCAGCACCCGCGCTTCGGTGGCGCCCGCATCGGCCTCGAGCAGCGTGCGCAGCAGGTCAATCGCGGCGCGCAGGTGCCCCGCGAGGATCTTCGCCCGGGCCAACAGCGTCGTCGATTCTTCGGTGTGCTGCTCGCGGCTGAGATTGCCGAGCCACTCCCGGACGGCGTCAGGCTCGGATCCGATCGCCACGCGCGCCGAACGGACCAGGGTGGTGACCTCGTCCACGTCAAGGTCCGGGGCCGCCTGCGCGAGGTGGTGGGCCCGCTCGAAGAGCTGGAGCTCGGGGAGCCTCGCAATCCGGCGATGGAGCGCGGTGCGGCGCTGGGGGGCGATGCCTTGGTAGACGCTCAGCCTCACCACCGGATGCAGAACTTCGTGCCCGCGCGGAGCGAGCAAGCCGCGGTCAGCCAGTTCGGTCATGCCGGCGTCGACGTCGGGCTTCGCCAGCCCGGTTAGGCGGTTCACGATGGCGGGGTGTGCCCGGGCACCCAGCAGGGTAAGTGCCTCCAGGACGCGCAGCGCCAGCCTCGACAGCGTGGCCATGTCATCGGCAACCGCCGCGCTGAGGACGTCAACGTCGTCACCTGCCCACAGGCGCATGACCTCCTCGAGACGGTCGGCCTCGGGGTGGCGCCGGAACGCCGCGACGGCCGTACGGGCGAACAACGGGTTGCCATGCGCGGCGGCTATCACGGCGCGACGTTGCTCCTCGCCGAGCCCGCTGGCAAGGTGCGCGACCGCGTCGTCCGGCAGCGGCGCAAGAGAAATCCGCTCCATCGCCGCCCCGCGGCTGCGAGCGGCCGCGAGGACGTTACCGGGGGCCCGTCCGATGCGGTGGGCGAGCACGAGCGTCACCGGTATCGCGGTAGGCGTCTGGATGAACGCCGTCAAGAACGCCACCGACGCCGGGTCCAACCACTGGGCGTCGTCGACGGCGACCACCACGGGAACGCCGTCGCCGCTGAGAGTCTCGGCGCACCGTGCACCCAATATCGCGGGGGTCGACGTGGCGAGGAGATCCTCCACGCGTTGCCCGAGGATCTGCTCGAGCATGACGCGGTGTGCCGACAACGGCGCCTCGGCAGGCAACCGTCCGCCGTGGG
>DATGSB010000306.1:0-2182 GCA_035303045.1 Actinomycetaceae bacterium
CCCCGACGCCGATGCGTCTTGACGTCGTCACCATCTTTCCCGACTACCTCCAGCCGCTCGACCTTTCGCTCGTCGGCAAGGCGCGGGAGGCAGGGACGTTGCGCCTCGCGGTGCACGACCTGCGCGACTGGGCCACGGACCGCCACCGCAGTGTCGATGACACGCCCTTCGGTGGCGGCGCCGGGATGGTCATGCGGGCCGACGTCTGGGGCGCGGCGCTGGACGACGTGCTCGGGGAAGAAAACGGGAACGACGATCCCGTGCTGATCATCCCCTCGCCGGCCGGGGAAGCATTCACCCAATCCATGGCCGCGGAGCTCGCGGCCGAGCAGCGCATCATCATCGCCTGCGGCAGGTATGAGGGAATCGACGCGCGCGTCGCCGAGCACTACGCACGGCGCGGGGTGCGCGTGCGGGAGATTTCCATCGGTGACTATGTCCTCAACGGCGGCGAGGTCGCCGCGCTCGTCATCACCGAGGCGGTGGCGCGGTTGCTGCCCGGGGTCGTGGGCAACCCCGACTCCCTCGTCGAGGAGTCCCACGGCGGCGACGGCCTCCTCGAATACCCGAGCTACACCAAACCCCCGCAATGGCGGGGCCTCAACGTGCCCGACGTCCTGCTGTCGGGGCACCACGGGCGGGTGGCCGCATGGCGGCGGGAGCAGGCCCTGGGCCGCACCGCCGAGCGCCGGCCGGATCTCGTGAGGCAACGGGACGCCACCACGCTGTCGAAGGACGATCGCCGCACACTTGCCCGGCTCGGCTGGTTCGCCCGGCCGGATTCACCGCGTCTGCGCGAGTTGCGGCTGCGGGACGCCACTCCAGGTGACGCCGCCGCCCTGGCAGACCTCGCCGCGATCACCTTCCCCCTCGCCTGCCCGCCGGATCTGGCACCGAGCGCGGTGTCGGCTCACATCGACACTCACCTGTCGCCGGCAGCGATGGGCACGTACCTCACCGACCCCACCCGCCTGCTCGTGGTGGCAGAGCCGGCCGAGGCGGCTGCCGGGACCACGCCGGAGCCTGTGGGCTACGCGATGCTCATCGGCATCGACGGCGATGATGTGATTCTCGACAAGTGCTACGTCCACCCCGACTACATCGGCAGCGGTCTCGCGGATGCCGTCTTGAGCTACGCCGTCGAACGCGCCACCGACCTTGGCGTTCGCCGCATGACGCTGGGAACCAACGTCGGTAATCGGCGCGCGCAACGCTTTTACCGTCGTCACGGCTTCGTCAAGGCGGGACACCGCGACTTCCACGTGGGTGGGACACGCCAGCGCGACGTCGTCATGGCGCTGGAGCTTCCCCCGCCGACCGAGCAGCAGGGGAGGGCGGTGCAGGGTGACGCGATCGACGACCCCGCGGTTTCGCCACCCGGAGCGGGTGTGGCAAACTAAGTCGGTCGCTACGCCATCAGCTAGGACTGCCACAGGGGTCCGGCCCGTAGCGACGTCCACCAGCTGACTCCGGCAGCCTCTGCTGCCCGACACGCGCCGGTGACCTGTGGCACCTGCGGGAAGAGACCACCATGCACAGCCTTGATCACGTCGACGCAGCATCACTGCGAGACGACATCCCCGACTTCCGTGCCGGCGACACCGTCCGCGTGCACGTCAAGGTTGTCGAAGGCAGCCGCAGCCGAATCCAGGTGTTCCAGGGCGTCGTTATCAGCCGCGCCGGATCCGGCGTGCGCGAGAGCTTCACGGTCCGCAAGGTGAGCTTCGGCGTGGGCGTCGAACGAACCTTCCCCGTGCACTCACCCATCATCGACCAGCTCGAGGTCGTATCCCGCGGTGTGGTGCGACGCGCGAAGCTGTACTACCTGCGTGGCCTGCACGGCAAGAAGGCCAAGATCCGCGAGAAGCGCGAAACCAGCGCCAAGTAGCATGACGTCACTGCCCGGCTCCGCGAGCCGGGCAGTGTGGCATGGGAAGTCAATAAGGCGGGGATGTGGCCGATAAGAGCGTGCGCGATGAGGCAGACGGGCCAGATCTGGCGGCCCCCCACGCCACGAGACTCAGGCGGCGGTCACGCCGCCGGCCCCGTCGCGGCGGGTGGCTACGCGAGACGGTCTTCGTCGTCATCAGCGCCCTCGTGCTGTCGATCCTCATCAAGACCTTCCTCATGCAGGCCTACTTCATCCCGTCGGGATCGATGCAAGACACCCTGGACGTGGGCG
>DATGSB010000307.1:0-6018 GCA_035303045.1 Actinomycetaceae bacterium
TGGCCGCCTGCACGAGGCGGTATCCCGGGTCGGAGATCGCCGGCATGCCGGCGTCGGAGACGACGAGCACGAGATCACCGGCGCGGGCGGCGTCCAACAGCAGCGGGACGCGTTCGGCTTCGTTGTGGTCGTGAAAACTGATGACGCGTCCGGCGGCCGCCACCCCGAGGCGGCGCAGCAGGTCATGGAGGCGCCGCGTGTCCTCGGCCGCGACGAGCTCCGCGGTGGCCAGCGCTTCCCGCAGCGACGGCGGAGCATCCCCGACGTCTCCGATGGGGGTGGCGGCCAGGAGGATCCGTCCGCCCTCGTGGCGTGGCGCGCGGGAGTCTGGGCCGCCGGATGGGGCAGGCGGGTGGGAAGGCATGGCTCCAGTGTGGCCGATCGACGCGCCCGGGCCCCTACACTCCCGGGTGTGAGCCATGACGACGCATCCGCCGGGGTCCTCACGGCGCCGGTGGAGACGCGCCCCGAGCGTCGGACTGGCTTCCTCCCCCCGGCGCCCGTCGACCGGGTGTGGGGGTGGGTGGGGCCGCTGCTCGTCGCGGGCCTGGCGGGGGTGCTGCGCCT
Source organism: Actinomycetaceae bacterium (assembly GCA_035303045.1). GTDB lineage: Bacteria > Actinomycetota > Actinomycetes > Actinomycetales > Actinomycetaceae > DATGSB01. The sequence continues at coordinate 568 of DATGSB010000307.1, forward strand.
CGTCAACCTCGCTCACCCCGACCGGCTCATGTTCGACGAGACCTACTACGTCAAGCAGGCCTACTCGCTCCTGCAGCTGGGCTACGAGGGCACGTGGGCCGATGACGCCGACGAGCAGTTCCGCGACGGCGATTTTTCGGCACTGTCGGCCGATGCCGCCTACGTCGTCCACCCTCAGGTGGGTAAGTGGCTCATCGCCATCGGGTTGCGCCTCTTCGGTGTCGATAACGGCGTGGGGTGGCGGTTCTCCGCCGCCGTGGCGGGCGTCATCAGCGTCTTGCTTCTCGCCCGGATCACCCGCCGTCTTCTTGCCTCGACGTGGTTGGGCATGGCCGCTGGGGGGCTGCTCGCCGTCGACGGCCTGCACCTCACGGGGTCGCGCATCGGGCTGCTCGACATCTTCCTCAGCCTGTTCGTCTTGGCCGCGCTCGGGGCGGTGGTGCTGGACCGTGACCAGCAACGGCGGCGATTGGCGGCGGCGTGGGCGGACCCCGACGGCGCGGCGAGCGACCCGTGGGGGCCCCGCACCGGCGTGCGGTGGTGGCTTGTGCTCGCCGGTGTGTTGCTGGGAATCGCCTGCGGCGTCAAGTGGTCTGGCATCTACGCGGTGGCGGTGTTCGGGGTGTGCGTGGCCGTGTGGGATGTGTTGGCTCGCCGCGAACTCGGTGTGCGGGCGTGGCTGAGCGGGGGAATCGTGCGGGGGGCGTGGCCGGCGTTCCTTGCTCTCGTTCCCCCCGCCGCGATCACCTACGTCGCGGGCTGGTGGTCGTGGTTCGCCAACCCGCAGGCCTACCTGCGCCAGTGGGCGGCTGAGCAGTGGGCCGCCCATGGCGAGGTCGCACGATCCTGGTTGCCCAACGCGCTCAACTCCTGGTGGGAGTACCACCTGCGGATGTGGCAATTCCACAACGGGCTCGACACCGAGCACACCTACGAGGCGCACCCCGCCGGCTGGCTGCTGCAGTTGCGTCCCACGGCCTTCTACTGGGAGGGCGAACTCGACGGCTGCGGGGCCGAGCGGTGCGTCGCTGCCATCACCTCGGTCGGTAACCCCGTGGTGTGGTGGGTGGGCGTCCTCGCCCTGGCCGTCGTGGCGTGGGCTGCGATCGTGGGACGGGAATGGCGGGCCTGGGTGGTGCTGGCCGGGTACGCCGCGACCTATCTGCCCTGGTTCGCATACGCGCACCGCACGATCTTCACCTTCTACACCATCGCGCTGGTGCCCTACGTAGCCCTGGCGATCGTCGTCGCCCTCGCCTGGCTCGGGGGGCTCATCCCGTCGGCCGCTCGCACGTCGGAAGGCGCGGTAACCGACGGGCGGGGGCGAACGCGCGTAGCGTGGGGGGCCATCGCCACGGTGTGCGCGCTCGCGGCGGTGGCAGCGCTGTACTTCTGGCCGGTGTGGAGCGGCCAGACCATCCCGTACGAACAATGGTCGGGGTACATGTGGCTGGGGAGTTGGGTCTGACCACACGTCGACCGCCGGCACTCTCGGATCAACGCGAAGGGGCTGACATGGCTACCGAGGAGCTCGTTCATCGCGGCGTCGATACCCCTTTGGGACCGCTGCTGCTCATCGCCTCCCGGCATGGTCTCGTGCGGGTCGGTCTCCCCCACGAGGACGCCCCCACCCTCATCGCCGAGGCGACTCACCGGTGTGGCGGTCGCGTCGTCGAGGCGCCGGAGCGGCTCGATGCGGCGGTGGCACAGCTCGCGGAGTACTTCGCCGGCACGCGCCGGGAGTTCACGCTCCCCGTGGCGCTGCCCGGCGTGCCACCATTTCGCAGCGCGGTGCTGCGCCACCTGCAGAGCATCCCGTTGGGCGAAACCCGCACCTACAGCGAGGTGGCCCGTGCCCTCGACAATCCGGGCGCCGTGCGCGCCGTCGGCTCGGCCTGCTCGCACAACCCCGTGCCGATCGTCATTCCGTGCCACCGGGTGCTGCGAGGCGACGGCACGATCGGCGGCTATCTCGGCGGCACCGCGGCCAAGGAATGGCTGCTCGGCCATGAGCAGCGCGCGGCCCGAGCCGCGTAACCAGGCTCACTGCGGGGAGGCCTCGAGCAGCCGCAACCAGATTTCGCTCAGCGCACCCCCAATAGGAGCATTCACCGCCGGCGAGTTCGCCCTCGACGATGGTGACGCTCATGCCCCCGGCGGCGACGCGTTCGGCGACGTTCTCCCCTGCCGGCCCCGCGCCGACGACAACGACGTCCACGTCGTGGCTTGGTCGGGTAGGTTGTGCCATCACGTACTTCCCGTCCTCGCGAGCTAGATGGCCGCCCACCCTACGCTCGGGGATGGCCACCTGCATTCGAGCCGGGACGCAACGATGATTGAGTTCGAGTCGGTCACCAAGGACTTCGGCGGCGGCGTCATTGCCGTGGACGACCTCGATCTGCGGATCGCCTCGGATGAGATCACGGTGCTCGTCGGCTCCTCGGGATCCGGGAAGACGACGATCCTGCGGATGATCAACCGGATGGTCGACCCCACGCGGGGCCGGGTCTCCATCGATGGGGTCGACGTGGCCGGCATGCAGCCCGTCGCGCTGCGGCGCCGCATCGGGTATGTCATGCAAAGCTCCGGCCTGCTGCCCCACCGCCGGGTACTCGACAACGTCACGACCGTCCTGCGCCTGACCGGCGTGCCCAAGGCCGAGGCCCGAGAGCGCGGCCGTGCCCTCATGGCCACCGTGGGGCTCGACCCGCAGCTCGCCCACCGGTACCCGAACCAGCTTTCGGGTGGCCAACAGCAGCGTGTCGGCGTCGCCCGAGCACTGGCGACGGACCCCAACATCCTGCTCATGGACGAACCGTTCGGCGCCGTCGACCCGATCGTGCGCCTGGAATTGCAGGACGAGCTGCTGCGGCTGCAGCGGGAGCGCGCCCGCACGGTGGTGTTCATTACCCACGACATCGACGAGGCGTTTCGCATCGGAGACCAGGTGGTCATCCTCTCCGCCGGCGGGCTCATCGCCCAGCGCGGTACGCCGGCCGAGCTGCTCGCTGCCCCGGCCAGCGACTTCGTCGCCGAGTTCATCGGTGTCGAGCGCGGTCGCCGGTCCCTGCGCATCGTCGAGCGGGATGGCAGCCGAGTGGTCGTGGACGCGGCCGGGCGTCCCGCGGGCGTGCTGCGCGAGGAGCGGAGTTCCGAGGCGGAGACGTCGTGAGCTGGGTGTGGGCCAACAGCTCGCTCGTGGCCGAACTGACGTGGCAGCATCTCAAGCTCGCCATTCCCCCCGTCGTCCTCGGGTTCCTTCTGGCGCTCCCGCCGGGGGTCATCGCGTGGCGTTGGCGTCGCCTGCGCGCCGTCCTCCTCACCGCTGTCGGCCTGCTCTACATCATTCCCTCACTCGCGCTTTTCGTGCTGATACCCCCGATCCTGGGCATCCCCATCCTGTCCGACCTCAACGTCGTCATCGCCCTCACGCTGTACGCGGTGGCGCTGATGACGAGAACCGTGAGCGACGGGCTCATGGCCGTCGACCCGGCGGTGCGGCAGACCGCGCAGGCGCTGGGGTTCTCGGCCTGGCGCCGGTTCTGGACGGTCGATCTGCCGCTCGCCGGGCCGGTGCTGCTCGCAGGGCTGCGAGTGGTGGCGGTGAGCACCGTCAGCCTTGTCACCGTCGGCGTCCTCATCGGCATCGACAGCCTGGGCAACCTGTTCACCAACGGCCTGCAGCGCAACAATATCGCTGAAGTGACCACGGGCATCGTCGCGACCGTCGTCCTCGCCCTGGCCCTCGACCTGCTCCTCGTCGTCGCCGGCCGCCTCCTCCTGCCGTGGGCCCGCACGCCGGCGGCCGCACCCGAATCGGCGCCGTCGCGATGACGCTTTTCCTCGACGCGCTGCGGTGGCTCGTGGCCCCAGAGCAGTGGGAGGGGCGGAGCACTCTCATGGGGCGGGTGGCCGAGCATCTGTCCTATTCGATGTTGGCGTTGCTCATCGCCGCGGTCATCGCCGTGCCGGTGGGCTACGCGGTGGGCCATACGGGGCGGGGAAAGCAGTTCGTCGTGGGGCTCTCCGGGGCGGCCCGGGCACTACCCTCGCTCGGACTGCTCACCGTGCTCACACTCCTCGTCGGCGTCGGGGAGGCCGTCGTGGCGGCCACCGTCGTCTTCGTTCTCCTCGGCGTGCCGTCGATTCTTGCCGGCGCCTACTCGGGGATCGACAACATCGATCCGCAGGTAAGAGACGCCGCGCGAGCGATGGGGATGACCCGCTGGCAAATGCTGAGCCGGGTGGAGATTCCGCTCGGTCTGCCGTTGCTGTTGGGGGGCGTTCGCAACGCAGCCCTGCAGATCGTCGCAACCGCAGTCTTGGCCGCATATGTCGGCCTCGGCGGGCTAGGCACCTATATATTGCGCGGAATTCCGCTGCGCCGGTACGACGAGACCCTCGGAGGCGCGTTGGCTATCGTGGCAGTCGCGCTCGTCGTCGACGGTTTCTTCGCCGTGGCGCAGCGGGCCGCGACCCGACTGACCGCCCACCCCACACGCAGTAATCGGAGGACCACATGACCCGACGTGCGCTTGCGCTCAGCGCCGCCACCGCGACTCTCCTTGTGTTGGCCGCGTGTGGCTCCGGGACCGATCCGTTCGACTCCGACCGCCCGGGCGGTGACTCCGAAACTCCGGCCGATGACGCTGGGGGCACGGCCGGCGGCGACTCCGAAGGCACGGCGGGCGGCGACTCCGACGTCGGGCCCATCGTGATCGGCTCGCAGGCCTATTACTCCAACGAGATCATCGCCGAGCTGTACGCCCAGGTGCTGGAGGACGCGGGCCACGAGGTCACCCGGAACTTCCAGATCGGTCAGCGTGATGCCTACTTGCAGGCGATGGCGGGCGGCGAAGTGCACCTGTTGCCGGAGTACACCGGCAACTTGCTGCAGTTCTACGATCCCGAAACGGAGGCACGCAGCGCCGAGGATGTCGCCGCCGAGCTGCCCGACGCCCTTCCCGACGGCCTCGTCGTACTCGACTACGCGCCCGCTCAGGACGCCGACTCCTACAACGTGACGGCCGAGTTCGCCGCCGAGCACGGGGTTGCCAGCCTTGCCGACCTTGCTGACTTCGACGGCGAGATCACCATCGGTGGTAACGCGGAGCTCGAGGGGCGCCCCTACGGCCCCGATGGCTTGCAGGAGTACTACGGCATCGAGGTGTCGTTCATCGCGATCGGTGACAGCGGCGGGCCGCTGACGAAGCAGGCGATCCGCGAGGGAACGATCACCATGGGTGATATCTACTCCGCCGATCCCGACCTCGCCAGCGGCGATTTCGTGACGTTGGACGACCCGGCATCGATGATTCTCGCGCAGAACGTCGTTCCGCTGGCCGCCGCCGACGTAGGTGACGCCATCGCTGACGTTCTTGCGCCGGTGAGCGAGGCGTTGACGACCGAGGAACTCATCGGCCTCAACGCCCGCGGCCAGGACGAAGACAC
>DATGSB010000308.1:0-2909 GCA_035303045.1 Actinomycetaceae bacterium
GAGAGATGGAGGTGCGGACAATGTCGAACTCGTCGACTACCACTGAGAGCGACCTGATCGAGCCGATACACCCGGGAGAGATCCTGATGGAGGATTTCATCGAGGGCTTCGGGATCACGCAGCACAAGCTCGCCGTGTCCATCGGTGTGCCGCCGCGCCGGATCAACGAGATCGTGCACGGCAAGCGGGGGATCAGCGCTGATACGGCGATCCGCCTGGCGCGATACTTCGGGACGTCCGAGGAGTTCTGGATGAACCTACAGTCGCACTACGAGCTGCGCCGGGCGCGCCGAGCGCTGCGCGACAAGGTCGCTGCGATCACGCCTTTCGCGGTCGAATGAGCAGCACTGCATCGGGCGGTGAGCCACCGGCGCTCGAGGCGTTGATTCCGAGATACAGCGCCCACGTCAGCGGGGCCCGCCCGATTGTAGTGAAGAGTCGATGAACCCCCTGGACGTCGTCGACTCGGTACCCGTGGGTTACCTCCCAGCGACGGCTCCCAAGGGCGCGGATCGCGACGCGCCAGGGGATGGCTCCACGTAGCGACGTCGTGGACGGAGAGGCCCGCCGGGCAGGTGCCCTGACATGCCGCAGCTGCCGGTACCGCCCCTCGTGGTTTCGCGCCCCGTCGAGGGCCCAAGATCCCGGGGGGCGGGGCCGCATGTGCTCGGGCCGTCCGCGCGAATGAATGCGCTGGCAGATCGTGAACTGGTCGGTGACGGCGGCGCTGAGCCGCGTGCGTCCGCGACCCTTGTTCGCGCCGAGTTCATGACCGACAAAGCACGACGAGATACCGTGAATCTGTGATGCCAGGAGTCCCAACGGAGCCGATGCGAATCGGTGGCCACCTGAGAATCAGCCGTGAGGCGGGGACGGCGCAATGTCACGTGGCCCGGATCGACCCGCGTGATGCGTTGGATCGACACGGAATTGACCTGCTCGCGCATCGCGATCGTCGCGGTGGCGTCACCGGGGAGCGATTCACGCGTGTGGACCAGGCCCGGCCGGTGTGTGTCAGAGGTGTGGCGATGCAACCGTTGGGTCCATGTTCGCCTAGACCGCGTCTCCCCGAATGGGAGGATCCGCTTGCTTCCAGTACGACAACGACCGTGCTGCCTAGGGAGCCCCTGCCTTTTCGCGACGGCGAGCCGTCGTCGTCTCACCAGATTTCTTCGACCGTGCGAGAGCAGCGCCCGCGGATCACAAGGATTTTCGCCCCGCAGCGGTTCGGCGGAGGCGGGCGCGTACCCCACGAAGAATCAACGCGCACGAGGCATGTGACCCAGCGTGACGCGTGCTCCACAGTGGGTCGGGCAGGTCAATCCCGAGCTGCTCCTGCTGGAGCAACCCGGTGCCCGGAGCCGCGGTGTTGGCCAAGGTGTTATTCCGTTGCGCGGCAATCGGCGGCCACGCCCCCTGGGGCGGGCCTCCGGTGAGGCGTGGTCGGGTGAAGTTTCCATACCGGTGGTTGATACTGGCATGGTCGAGGCGCACTATCAGGAGGTCCCGATGGGAGCAGGCCAAAACGCACGGAGCCAGTCAACGGCCGAGACGAATTCGCCGTCGGCGCGCGCCCTGGCGGCGGGCCGCCGAGAGCCGAGGATGAATGTCTAAGGGCAGCGCGGTCCCGACCTGGCACTCACGGCTCCACGACGTCCGAGTTGCCATCAAGCAGCTGGCCAACGCAGCCGCGGCAGGTGAGCATCCACAGCATGCCGATACCGCGGACTCGCTCGAGGCGTTGTTCGCAGACATTTCCAGTGCGGAGGAGTTCCACCGGGCGGTCAGGCAGGCGACCAGGCTTTACACCGGCGGCATGGGATCCTTCCAGGACGTCGGGTCGGCCGCGGTGGCCGGGGCCGTCGAGAGGTTGCACTCTGCTCTGCGCGAGGCCTGGTAGACGCTAGTAGCGGCAATTGAAGCCAGGCCCGGCCCTCATTCCCCGGGCTGTGTCGGGGAGGGCGCGGCCGAGTCGTCGTCCTCACCTTCGGCCTGAGAGCCGTGTGGTCGCCGCCGGCCGGCGAGCTGCTCGGGATCTGAATCCGGATCCTCGGTGGGGTCGTAGGGCTCTTCCGAGGGGGTGTGTCGATGCTTGTCCATGCGCCGACCCTCGCAGTCGCCCCGCCTATTGCCCAGTGGCTTGCACGCCTGCGCTGGCGAGGGGGAGAATAGCGCCGTCAACACGGCCGCCGACCTCGCCGAAGCGCATCGGCTCGCCACCGCCCCGGAGGCTGGTGGCGTCAGACGCTGCTCGTGAGCTCCCCGGTGAGGCGGGCGTGGAAGTCGGTGGTGAACTCGTTCATTCCGATGAAGGTGACTGACTTGCCGCGCTGGGCGTACTTCGTCTCGATCGCATCGAGGGAGGCGACGGTCGAGACGTCCCAAATGTGCGACTGGGTCAGGTCGATGACGACTCGTTCGGGGTCCTCGGTGTACTCGAAAACCGTGGTGAGGTCGTTGCTCGAGGCGAACAGGAGCTGGCCCTTGACGGTGTAGTAGGCGGTGGGAACGCCGCCGTCGTCAACGATCTTGCGCTTGACTTCGAAGAGGTGGGCGACGCGGCGCACGAACATGACGCTGGCGACGAACACCCCGACGATCACGCCGATGGCGAGGTTCTGCGTGGCGACGACGACGGCGACGGTGGCGACCATGACGGTCGTCTCGCTCTTGGGCATCCGCCGGATCGTGGAGGGGCGGATGGAGTGCCAGTCGAAGGTGCCGACCGAGACCATGATCATCAGTGCGACCAGCGCGGCCATCGGGATGATCGCGACCACGTCGCCGAGGGCGACGATCAGGATGAGGAGGAACACGCCGGCGAGGAACGTCGAGATGCGGGTGCGGGCTCCGGAGGCTTTGACGTTGATCATGGTCTGCCCGATCATCGCGCACCCGCCCATGCCGCC
>DATGSB010000309.1:0-4513 GCA_035303045.1 Actinomycetaceae bacterium
CTCATCAAGGGTGTGCTCCGTGACGCTGGCTTCGGTCGCTCCGCCGGCGATCTCCATGGTGCCTCGCACGTGCGCGGCCGCCCGCAGGTCCCCGAGCACCCGACCGATCCGCTCGACGTCCTCGCTGGGCAGCTGCAGCCTCGCGTGAGCATAGGTCGTGCGCTGGGTGACCTTCGCCTCGGACTTCACCCGGCGTAGCGCGGCAAGCGCGTCCCCGGCGGCGCGCAACAGCTCTGCGTCCCCGCCGTCCCCGGCCGCCCGCAACGGCGCCGAGGTGGGCCACTGGGCCGTGTGCACCGAGCCGGTACGCCACCAGCTCCACACCTCTTCCGCGGCGAAGGGCAGGAAGGGGGCGAACAGTCGTAACGCGGCGTCCGTCGTCACGGCCAACGCCACGCGCGCCGAGGCCGTCGCCGCGGCGCTGTGCCCCTCGCCCCCGTAGGCGCGGTCCTTCACCAGCTCGACGTAGTCGTCGCAGAACGTCCAGTAGAACGTCTCGGTGAGTTCCAGAGCCCGGGTGTGGTCGTAGGACTCCAGCGCCTCGGTTGCGGCGTCCACGACATCGGCCAGGGCCAGCAGGAGCGCACGGTCGAGATCTTCGGTGACGGCCGACAGATCGAGGCTGATGGGGGCGTCGCCCCCCATCGTGAGGGCGAACTTGGAGGCGTTGAGCAGCTTGATCGCGAGCCGGCGGCCGATCTTCATCTGGCCGACCTCGAAGGCGGCGTCGGTGCCCAGGCGAGCGGACGCGGCCCAGTAACGCACCGCGTCCGCGCCGTGCTGCTCGAGCAGCGCCATGGGCGTGACGACGTTGCCCTTGGATTTCGACATCTTCTTGCGGTCCGGGTCCAGGATCCACCCGGAGATCGCCGCGTGGCGCCAGGGCAGGCCGTCGAACTCCAGGTGGGCGCGCAGCACCGTGGAGAACAGCCACGTGCGGATGATGTCCTGCCCCTGGGGGCGCAGATCCATCGGATAGACGCGGGCGAAAAGGTCCTCATCGCGCAGCCAGCCGCCGGCGATCTGGGGCGTGAGCGAACTTGTTGCCCACGTATCCATAATGTCGACCTCTCCGCTGAAGCCTCCCGGCGCGCCGCGCTGGTCTGCGGCATAGCCCGGGGGCACGTCCAGCGTCGGATCCACCGGCAGCTGGGACTCCTCCGGGACGATGACGCGGGAGTAGTCGACCGCGCCGTCCGCGTCGATCTCGTACCACACGGGGATGGGGACCCCGAAGAACCGCTGCCGGGAGATGAGCCAGTCGCCGCTGAGCCCGCTCACCCAGTTCGCGTAGCGCACCTTCATGAAATCGGGGTGAAAGGCAAGTTCCTCGCCGCGGGCGAGCAACGCGTCGCGCAGCTCGCGCCCCTGGGCATCGCGCGCGGGACGGCCGCCGTTGCGGATGTACCACTGCCGGGAGGTGACGATCTCCAGCGGCTTGTCGCCCTTCTCGAAGAAGTTGGCCTTGCGCTGGGTGGCCTCGGGCTCAGCCGCAAGGTCACCCGAGGCGGCCAGCGCCTCGCCCATCGCCTGGCGCGCGGAGAAGGTCGTGCGCCCCGCAAGGTGCTCGACCCACAGCTGGCGACCGTCCTCGGTCGCCAGCCACTGCGGGGCCTCGGCCTGCAGTCGCCCGTCGCGGCGGATCACCGAGCGGGTGGGCAGGCTGAGGTCGCGCCACCACTGAACGTCGGTGAGGTCGCCGAAGGTGCAGCACATCGCGATGCCAGCGCCCTTGTCCATCTCGGCGGCCGGGTGGGCGAGCACGGGGACCTCGACCCCGAAGATCGCCGAGCGCACCGTGGTACCGAACAACGGCTGGTAGCGCTCGTCGTCGGGGTGGGCGATGAGCGCGACGACGGCGGGGAGGAGCTCGGGGCGCGTCGTCTCGATATACACCCGATCGGATGTCACGTGCTCGCTGCGCTCGGCGGCCGTGGTGATGGCCTCCCCGCCCGGCTCGGTGGCGTGGAACGCGACTCGGAAGTAGTGGCCGGGGTAGTCGCGTGCCTCCAACTCGGCCTGGGCGACGGCCGTTTGGAAGGTGACGTCCCACAGGCCCGGCGCCTCGGCCTGATAAGCCTCGCCGCGGGCGAGGTTGCGCAGGAATGCCGCCTGGGCCACGAGCTGCGCGTCCTTGCCGATCGTCTGGTAGTGGTGGCGCCAGTCGACGCTGAGGCCCAGGTAGCGCCACAGCTGCTCGAACTGCTTCTCATCCGCCTCGGTGAGCCGCTCGCACAGCTCGATGAAGTTCCGGCGCGACACCGCAACCTGGTCTGCCGGCTTGACGACCTTCTCGCCGTTGGCGGGCGGGGTGAAATCGGGCACGTAGGGCAGCGACGGATCGACGCGCACCCCGAAATAGTTCTGCACCCGGCGCTCGGTGGGCAGCCCGTTGTCGTCCCACCCCATCGGGTAGAACACGCACTTGCCCCGCATCCGCTGGAACCGAGCGGTGACGTCGGTGTGGGTATAAGAAAAGACGTGACCGACGTGCAGGGACCCCGACACGGTCGGCGGGGGAGTGTCGATGGAGTACACCTGCTCCCGCGGGGCGCTGCGATCAAAGGCGTAGGTGGCGCTGTCGCTCCAGTGGGCGTCCCAGCGGGTTTCGAGGCCTTCAAGACTCACCCGGTCCGGCACCTGTGGCGCGGCAAGCGTCGAATGCGTCGGCGTGGCGAAGGAGGAGTCGGTCATGGGGCCTCATTCTTCCACGCCTCGCCGGTGCCGCTGTTCGGGCAACGGCCGGGGCGCCGCGTGATCGGCTCCTGCGATGCGACCTGCCAGACTAGGGGCCATGACGACGATCGGTTACGCCGCCGCCCTCGAGCAGCTCCACCCGAGTGAGGCGGTCGAGGTTGCGGCGATCGCCGAGGAGCAGGGATTCACCGGCGTCATGGCCACCGACCACTTCCAGCCCTGGACCCCGACCCAGGGACAGTCGGCATTCGTCTGGAACGTCTTGGCCGCGCTGGGCGAACGCACCCGGGGCACGATGGGCCCGGGCGTGACGACGCCGAGCTTTCGGTATCACCCCGCGGTCGTCGCCCAGGCGTCGGCGACCCTGGCCGCCATGTATCCGGGCCGCCACTGGCTGGGAGTGGGATCGGGCAGGGCACTCAACGAACGTGTGATCGCCGGATATTGGCCGGAGCGCGCGGAACGCATCGACCGCATGTTCGAGGCCATCGACCTCATCACCAAGCTCTTCGCCGGATCGCTGGCCGGCCACGACGTGCGCTATTCGGGCAACTACTTCCAAATGGAGGCCACCCGGCTGTGGACGATGCCGTCCGAGGCACCTCCGATCTACGTGGCCACAAGCGACCCGAGCACCGCACGCCGCGCGGGCCGGGTCGCCGACGGACTCATCACGCTGGGCGCCCCGAGCGACAACATCGCCCACCTGTTCCACAGGTTCGCCATGGGCGCCCGCGAGGTGGGACGAGACCCGAATGCTATGCCGCGCCTCCTGCGGGTTCCCCTGTCATGGGCGCCCACCGACGAGGAAGCGCTCGAGCAGGCCTTGCGCGAATGGCCCAACGGCGGCATGCCATTCCCCAAGGCGGACATTCGATCGCCCCACGACTTCGCGGCCATGGCCCGGCTCGTGCGGGAGGAGCATTTCGCCGAACGCATGGTGATTTCGGCCGACCCCGACGAGCACCGTGCGGCCCTGCAACGCTTCATCGACCTGGGCTTCGACCACATCTACCTGCATAACGTCGGGCGCAACCAGCGAGAATGGGTCGAGGTTTTCGGCCGCGAGGTGCTCCCGGGGCTGGTGCGCTGATGCTGCTCATCCAAGCGCCCGAAGGGCTTGCCCGCGTCACCGGGGGAGACGACCTCGCCGCGATCATCGCTCCCGCCGTCTACGAGCTCGAGTGGCCGGACGGCACGACCGGCATCAGGCCGGGCGACATCTTCGTCGTCGCGAGCAAGATCGTCGCCAAGGCGGAGCGCCGCCTCGCCGCAGCGCGGGATGACGCCGAACTGGACGAGGCGATCGCCTCCCAGACCGTGCGCGTGGTTGCCGAGCGAACCACCGCCGCCGGAGTGCTGCAGGTCGTCGAGACTCCCCAGGGTCTGGTCATGGCCGCCGGCGGAGTCGGCCGCTCGAATGCCCCGCGCGGCACGGCGGTGCTTCTCCCGGAGGATCCCGACGCCTCGGCGCGGCACCTGCGTCGCGGTCTGGCCGCACGGCTGGGCCTGCGCCCCGGGGTCATCATCAGCGACACGGTGAGTCGGCCGTGGCGGGAGGGCGTCGTCGACATCGCGATCGGCGCCGCGGGTGTGGCCGTACTCGACGATCAGCGAGGCCGCCAGGATCTCCACGGCAGGGAGCTGGTCAGCACCGTCATCGCCCGGGCTGATGAGATCGCCGCTGCCGCCGAACTCGTCAAGGGCAAGGCGCGCGGGCGACCAGTCGCCGTTGTGCGTGGTCTTGCCGAGGCCGTCACCCATGACGACGGCCCTGGTGCCGCGGCGCTGCTGCGGCCGGTTGAGGGTGATCTGT
>DATGSB010000310.1:0-2790 GCA_035303045.1 Actinomycetaceae bacterium
GCCGGGCACCGATGGGGCGCCGGACGTCGCCGGGATGGCGGGCTCCGGCGGGGTGTCGGACGTCGACCCGCCATCCAATACGTTCATATCGCAATACTGAAGCAAGTTGCTCGTACTGTAAAGTCGCCCGCATGCCTCGGATCGTCGACCATGCCGCCCGCCGCACCGAGATCGTCTATGCACTGTGGGCGGTCATCCACGAGAAAGGCCTGGACAGCGTCAGCTTCCGGGCCGTGGCCGAAGCGGCGGGAGTCTCGATCGGCCGCATCCAGCACTACTTCGCCTCGAAGGAGGAGCTAATCCGGGAGGGCTGCGCCCAGATCGTCGCCGCCGCCGAGGACCAATACGCCGAGGTCCCCGAGGACGCGGGTCCGCGCCGCACGCTGTGGCACCTGGTGGCCTCGCCCATCCCCATCACGCAGCCGCGGCGCCTTGGGGCGGCGGTCTGGTACGCCTATCTCGCGAAATCAGTCTCGGAGCCGGAGCTGCGGGAGATCATCGCCGGCGCCGTCGACACCGCCTGCACGGAGGCGACCGTTCTGCTGCACGCCGTCCGGTCGGACACGGACAGTGGGTCCGACGGGATGGGCCCCGGGTCCGACGGGATGGGCACCGGGCCCGATGGGGCCAGCGCCGGGCCCGACGGGGCCGACGGGGCCAGCAGCGAGGTAGACAGTGCGGACTCCCGCACCGAGCGCGAGGCCCTGGCCCTGCTGGCGCTGGGGGACGGCCTCGCGCAGCGCGTCATCGTCGGCGCGCTGGACAGCGACGATGCGCTGGCAGTGCTGGCCCAGGAGTTCGAACGACGCGGCCTCGGCGGGGATGGAGAGCTCTCGGCGTGAGGGGAGCGGCCTCCTTGTGCCGCCGGTGAAGCCAGGTCGTCATGGGCCAGCTCCAGGGAGCGTGCATCAACCTCATGCGCCGGCGCCTGGGGGCGCACATCAACAACGGGAGCCGGGCACAAGGCGCGACCCGCATGGGCTCGGATGTCTATGTCGCCGCCGTCTTCGGTAGACGGAGCCTGCACCCGTGGGAGGTTCTGCTCCGCGACGCGGCCGACCTGCTGGTGCTGGATACTGCGCTGCTCGAACTGTCTGGGTGAGTCGGCCTGACGGGAACCCTTCGGATCGATGAGGGACCCGACGCGCGGGTCCACTGGGAGGCGACGACGCGAGAGGTCTATCTCAACGAGTGTCCGCGGATGCAGCGAGCGCACCGGGAGCCCCTGGAGAGCCTGCAACTTGATTGACAACGTGCGGGTTAAGCGTCTCCTCCGCCGCCTCAGCGACGACGTTTCCATGCTCGACACCGGGTCCCGTGAATGCAGAACGGCGAGCGGATCCCATGGGAAATGGGGTGTGGCCGTGGGGTTCACAATAGCGCCGTGCCACGCACAGATTACGCCTAGTCTGTATCGCTAGTCCCACGAAGTCCCACGGAACGGCAACAAGGGGCGCGGCTCAGCCCGCATCATGAAGCATGCATAACTTGCCGGACCGCTACGTCGAGACAATGCCCTGCGACCCCGATCTTCTCGTGAACCTTGGGCGCGTGACATGGGCGAGCGCGCGCCTGCACTCGGGCGTGAGAGATGCTATCAACGTACACAAGGGCACGCCGTCGGGTGCGCCGTTCTCGCTCACCCTCGGTCAGGCGGTCGCCCAGCTAGAAGCGCTGGCCAAGAAAGCCGGGCGGCTGGATCAGGTGAGCTGGGCACAGACTCTAGGGCGGCCCGCGGTGAACCAACGTAACGCGGTCGCGCACGCGGTGACCTTCACAGCGGATGACGGGTTGCAAGCGATCGGCACTATGGATCATTCGCCCCCGGGGCGCTTCCTAGATGAGGAGCTGCGCGGTGTCATCCTGACGCTGATTCATGCTTCCATGAGACTTCCCAAGTAACGGCACAGATTCGCGCCGTGCTGGGGCCACGCAACCACGTGCACTGGCTCGATGATCCGCCGGACTGACGTGACACGACACACCAGGGCCACGCGGGCGTGGCCCTGGCCGCGATCGCCGGCGCGACACAGGCCCGCATCGGTCACTCGAGCAGCCGTGCCGCCACGATGTGCCAGCACGCCCGCTCCGAGCGCGATCGGTGGACCGCCGACCAGCTCGACCAATTGGCCAATGCGCTGGTGCCGAGCGGCCCGGAGCTAAGCCCAACGGCGCTCGCCCTTCAGAACTTCCGGAGGGCCGTAAGTGATCGTCGGCCCGGTGCAGCCGTGTCTCTGCTCGGAGAGCGGCAACCGAGGTGGCCTCGGTGCACGGGCGGCCTATGGCCCACCCCTGAGGTTCATCTCGTTCGAGCCGCCCTGAATGCGGGCAGCACGACCTCCTCGCGCAGCACCCGCCGTGTCTCCTGTGGGGCGAAGCCCGCCTCGAGACCGGTCAACGCGATCGTCTCGAGCGCTTGCAGTCCCCAGCCGTGGGCCTCGGCCGTGAGGGCCAGCTCGCGGGAGGTGCGGGTGCGGCTCATCAGCCGGTTGTCCGAGCTGACGGCGAGGGCGAAGCCGAGGTCGTGCAGGCGGCCGACGGGGTGAGCCGGGATGTCGGCCGCGGTGCCGGTCTGCAGGTTCGAGCTGGGGCACACCTCCAGACAGATCCGCTCGCGGCGCACCCGCTCGGCCACCGGCCCGAAGGTCTCGCCGTCGATGTCCTCGACCAGGCGCACGCCGTGGCCGATGCGTTCGGCCCCGCAGTCCAGCGCGTCTGCGATCGAGGAGGGGCCGTCGGCTTCGCCGGCATGGATGGTCACACGCACCCCGGCGCGGCGGGCCAGCTCGA
>DATGSB010000311.1:0-2033 GCA_035303045.1 Actinomycetaceae bacterium
TGGGGCCCTACTTCGACTACGACCTGGAGCCGGACGGCGCGGGCTGGCGCTCGTCGTCCCGGGTCGAGGCGGTGAGCGAGGACCAGCGCGAGCTCGTCGCCGGCGAGGTGGTCACCACCGCCCTCGCGGCGCTCACCGCCCCCACCCGCTTCGTCCACGCCCCTCGCGGACTCATGGACGACGCCCCGCTCTATGCCCCCGAGCACGTCACCCGGTGGGCGGAGCGCCTGCCCGCCGTCACGACGACCTGGGCCCAGCACCTCAACCACTACACGGTCGCCATGAGCCGCCCCGGTGCACGGCTCGTGGCCGAGCAGCTGTCCCCGATGCGCGAAGGAGCGAGACGATGACTGCGACGATCCCGGCGAGGTCCGGCCTGGACAAGGTGGTGGGCTCGGCCGCCGAGGCGGTGGCCGACATCCCCGACGGCGCCTCGCTGGCGGTGGGCGGGTTCGGCCTGTCGGGCAACCCGGTGGCGCTCATCGAGGCGCTGCTCGCCCAGGGCGCCACCGGGCTGCGGGTGGTGTCGAACAACTGCGGGGTGGAGGACTACGGCCTGGGCCTGCTGCTGGGTGCTGGGCGGCTGGCGAAGATGACCGCCTCCTACGTGGGCGAGAACAAGGACTTCGAGCGCCAGTACCTGTCCGGGACGCTCGAGGTGGAGCTGACCCCGCAGGGCACGTTGGCCGAGAAGCTGCGGGCCGGCGGCTCGGGCATCGCCGCGTTCTACACCACCACCGGCGTGGGCACCCAGGTGGCCGAGGGGGGCCTGCCGCAGCGCTACGCCCCGGACGGGTCGGTGGCTCAGGCCTCGGCGCCCAAGGAGGTGCGCACCTTCACCAGCGGTGGGCAGGAGCGCCAGTTCGTGCTCGAGGAGGCGATCACCACCGACTACGCACTGGTGCACGCCCTGCGCGGCGACCGCCACGGCAACCTCGTGTTCAACAAGTCGGCACGCAACTTCACCCCGTTGGCCGCGATGGCCGGTCGGGTGTGCATCGCCCAAGTGGAGGAGCTCGTCGAGCCCGGCGAGCTAGACCCCGACGAGGTGCACCTGCCGGGCATCTACGTGCACCGCCTGGTGCACGTGGGCAGCGACTTCGACAAGCGGATCGAGCGGCGCACCGTGCGCCAGGAAGGTGGGGCGTGAGATGGCACTGACCCGTGAGCAGATGGCGGCCCGGGCGGCCCTGGAGCTGCCCGACGGCGCCTACGTCAACCTCGGCATCGGGCTGCCCACGCTGGTGCCCAACTACGTACCCGGTGGCAGCCAGGTGGTGCTGCAGTCGGAGAACGGGATCCTCGGCGTGGGGCCCTACCCGACCGAGGACGCCGTGGACCCCGACCTCATCAACGCCGGCAAGGAGACCGTCACCACCCTGCCCGGTGCCGCGTTCTTCGACTCGGCGACGAGCTTCGGGATGATCCGCGGCGGCAAGATCGACGTCGCGATCCTCGGCGCCATGCAGGTCTCGGCCACCGGGGACCTGGCCAACTGGATGATCCCCGGGAAGATGGTCAAGGGCCCGGGCGGGGCGATGGACCTGGTGCACGGAGCGCGCCGGCTGGTCATCCTCATGACCCACACCGCCCGCGACGGCGCGCCCAAGATCGTCACCGAGTGCTCCCTGCCGCTCACCGGCCGGGGCGTGGTCGACCGCATCATCACCGACCTGGCCGTCATCGACGTCACCCCGGGCGGGCTGGTACTCGTCGAGACGGCACCCGGTGTCGCCGTCGAGGAGGTCGTCGCGGCCACCGAGCCGCCGCTGCAGCTGGCGCCGGACCTCGCCGAGGTGGCGGTACAGGCATGATGACGGCGAACCATAGTTGCGTCGTCCGCACCCACCGATGGAGGTACCCGGCATGACCACCGCCCCCGACGTCGTCATCGTCGCCGCCGCCCGCACCCCGCAGGGCAAGCTCGGGGGCCAGCTGTCCACGCTGGCCGCCACCGAGCTCGGCGCGCACGCGATCCGCGGCGCCCTCGAGCGGGGCGGGGTTGCGCCCGAGGCGGTCGAGGCCGTGGTCAT
>DATGSB010000312.1:0-3237 GCA_035303045.1 Actinomycetaceae bacterium
ATGATGAGGGCGCGGCTGTTGAGGTTGTTGGCGGAGATGATGGCCTGCACGGTGGTGCCGTAGCGGGCGGCGAGGGCCGAGACCGTGTCGCCGGAACGCACCGTGTGGGTGGTTGCGCTCCTGCTGGACCCGGAGCTGGAGGATCCGGAGCTGCTCGAGCCCGAGCTGCTGGACCCAGAATTGCTCGACCCCGAGCTGCTCGAGCCTGAGCTGCTTGACCCGGAGCTGCCGGAACTCGAGCTGCCGGAGCCGTTGCCGGGGATGGTGAGGCGTTGGCCGACGATGATGAGGGCGCGGCTGTTGAGGTTGTTGGCGGAGATGATGGCCTGGACGGTGGTGCCGTAGCGGGCGGCCAGGGCCGAGACGGTGTCCCCGGAACGCACCGTATGCGTGCGGGATGCCGACGAGGACGCCGGCCGCGGCTGGCTCGGGGTGTTGACCGAGGCTCCGGGCAGGCGGAGTACCTGGCCCACGCGGATGAGGCCGGCACGGTTGAGCCCATTGATCTCGATGATCGCCTGAACGCTCGTGCCCGTTCGTAGCGCGATGTGACTCACCGTGTCACCGGCCCGAACCTGGTAGGTCCCGCCGTGGCTGGCCAGCGGGAGCGCGGCACGCACCGGGCTGATGAGGGCAAGGGCGTTGGCCCCGCTGGTGGCGGTGGCCCCCGGTGCAGGCGCGGCGGCTGCGCTGGCGGGGACGGCCATGGCGGCGACGGTGCCTGCGGCGATGGCGAGGGCGATCGCGGGCGCTGCGCGGTGTGGCGATCGAGTGGTGCGAGCCTTCATCAAGTCCTCCACGGCGAGCACGACGGGCCTGTGTCTGAAGTGACTCATGCGCCCAGCGACACTCACGTGTCTAGTGTGACAAATGTGAATGGTGTGACAGTAGCGGCTCCGCCTCGATGCGTAAAGCGGGAATTTCGCCCAGCGTCCCTACGGCCGTTCGCCCAGCGTCCCTAGGGCCGGTTGCGGAGCGCGCGCCGGGGCGCCCCCGCCGGCGCAAAAACGGCTAACTCATGGGATCCAGACAGCTCAGTGCGCTCACTCATGGGAGTCCGTCGTAACTCATGGCTTCCAGACCACTTTTTCGACGGACTCCCATGAGTCAGCGGGGGGTGGGGCGGGTTTGGTGCCCTTAGCTCACCGGAATCCGTCCGAGGGGGATCGTCGCTCACCTTCCCTGTGACCCCGACAGCCGTCGGTGGGCCCGGGCCGCGGTGCCGAGACGGCGCGCTCAGGTGTGACGAGTCGTGACGGCGGTGGCGAGCTCGGCGAGCGCGCCTCGGCTCGCGTCGGGGACCTCGAGTGCCTCGAGGGCGTCGAGCGCCTCCTCGCGATAGGAATCGATGAGCGCCTCGTGCTCGTCC
The DNA here is from genome assembly GCA_035303045.1 of Actinomycetaceae bacterium. Classification (GTDB taxonomy): domain Bacteria; phylum Actinomycetota; class Actinomycetes; order Actinomycetales; family Actinomycetaceae; genus DATGSB01. The sequence continues at coordinate 1,370 of DATGSB010000312.1, forward strand.
AGCGCCCCGGAGTCGCGCATGAGCCGTTGGATCGCCGACACCGTGGAGGAGTTGAGGTCGGCGCGGCCCAGCGATGACTGCAGCAGCTGCCGCCCCTCGGCGTCGGCCCGCTTCATCGTCAGGGCGAGGAGCACGGTGCGCTTACCCTCGCGCAGGTCGTCCCCGGCGGGTTTGCCCGTCACCTGCGGGTCGCCGAGAACGCCCAACACGTCGTCCCGGAGCTGAAAAGCCATTCCCAAGGGAAGGCCCACCCGCGCGAGATGAGCCAGGTCGTCAGGCGCGGCCCCCGCTAACGCGGCGCCGATGAGGAGTGGGTGTTCCACGCTGTATCGCGCCGACTTGGCCCGGATGACCTGCAGCGAGGAAGCGACGCTGAGCGCGTCGATGGGCAGCACCTGGGAGCGCACGTCGAGGTACTGACCCGCGGCGACCTCCGCGCTCATGTGAGCCCACTGGGCGCCGGCCCGCCGGGCGGCGTGCGACTCGACGCCCTCTCGGGCGAGGTCCATTTCGCGCTGGGCCAGGCTCAGCATGAGGTCGCCCAGCAGGATCGCCCCCGCGGCCCCGTGCTCATCGCTGCTTCCTTGCCACCCCGCGGCGGCGTGGTGGGCCGCGAGGCGCCGGTGGACGGCGGGCATCCCGCGGCGGGTGTCGGAGGCATCGATGAGGTCGTCGTGGACGAGGGCCGCTCCTTGGAACAGTTCGATCGCGCTAGCGGCGATGACGGCGGGGGTCGTCTCGTCGAGGGGCTCGTGGCGGTAGGCGCTCCACCCGGCCACGCAGAAGGCACCCCTGAGGCGCTTGCCGCCTGCCAGCAACGCCTGCCCTGCGGTGAGGAATTCGCCCACCCCGTCCCCGAGGTCCCGCAGTTCCTCGGTATGGCGGTCGTAAGCGGCTGCGAGGCGGTCGGTCACGAGGGCGGGAACCACTGATGGAGCCATAGCCCCAACCCTACGCGGGCCGTGGGGGCGTTCCGTAAGTGCGATCCGGCCCGCCGCCGCGCTGCACGTCGCCCCCCGGCAACGCCCCGATTCCATTGCCCACAGTGCTGCCGCAGCGGCGCGGTATGCATGTCTACACGCGTTGGCAGCCGAGAGGCGCCTGTGGGCGATGAAATGCGGCATGACTACCCCTCCTGCCATTCGCGTCAACGATCCCGCCGAGCTTCTCGCTCTCATCGCCTACCAACTCGGTTTCATCCCAGCTCGTTCCATGGTGTTCCTCGGCATCCGCGGCGACGGCACGGCCGGCATGGCGGCCCGCGTCGATCTCTCCGCGGTGGCTACGCCCGACGCGGGCGACGACCTGGTGGACGAGATCGCCGCCCACCTCGTTGCGGATGATGCCCAGCAGGTGCTGATCGTCGTCTACAGCGAGACCTCGCACGACCACCTGGCCGATCACCCCTACGTCACCGGGCTGCTGCCCACCGTCGCTCGCCGCCTGCCGTGGCCGGACGCCACCTGGTGGCACGTTGGACCCACGAGCTTCACCCGACTCGACCCTGAGCGCGGACCGGGGCGCCCCCGTCGTCTGAGCGACCTGGAGGCCACTCAAGTTGCTGCGGCCATGGTGGTGGCGGGTCGCCGAATCGTGGCCACGCGAGAGGAGCTTGCGGCCCTGCCCCGGGTGGACGCCGAGGCCCGCTCGGCCGCCCGTGGGGCCGCCGAGCGGGCGCGCGCCATTCGTGACGCCCGTTCGACGACCGGTATCGAGGCCTGGCGATCCGGCCAGTCGCAGCGTTGGCGGCGTCTGCTCACCGCGGGCCGTGAGGGAACGGGGCTAACGCCAGAGGAGCTCGGCCGCATGGGCGTGGCCTTGGGCGACATCGATGTGCGCGATCAGATCATCTCGGCCGCGGTGCAGGG
>DATGSB010000313.1:0-5813 GCA_035303045.1 Actinomycetaceae bacterium
GTCGGGTGCTGGATTCATTGGCCAGGTGGGCGAGCTGGGGCGGTAACTCCTGCCCGCGCTTGGCCATCGCGTTGGCCCACAGTCGGCCGGCCCGGTAGGAGGACCGCACCAGCGGGCCCGCCATGACGCCGAGGAACCCCATGTCCTCGGCCTGTTCGGACAGCTCGACGAACTCCTCGGGCTTGACCCATCGTTCGACCGGGTGGTGGCGCACCGAGGGGCGCAGGTACTGGTTGATCGTCAGGAGGTCGCAGCCGGCCTCGCGTAGCAGCCGCATGGCCTCGAGAACCTCCTCGGTGGTCTCGCCCATCCCGAGCATGATGTTCGACTTCGTCACCAGGCCTTCGTCGCGGGCGAGCTGAAGAACTTCGAGGGACCGTTCGTACCGGAAACCAGGCCGGATCCGCCGGAAGATGCGCGGCACGGTCTCGAGGTTGTGCGCCAGCACCTGGGGTCGGGAGGAGAAGACCTCTGCGAGCTGCTCGGGCTTGGCGTCGAAATCGGGAATGAGCAGCTCAACGCCGGTGCCCGGGTTGAGTGCGTGGATCTGGCGGACCGTCTCCGCATACAGCCATGCCCCACCGTCAGCCAGATCGTCGCGGGCCACCCCGGTGATGGTGGCGTAGCGGAGCTCCATCGTGCGCACCGAGGACGCCACCTTGAACGGCTCGGCGCGGTCCAACGCGAGCGGCTTACCCGTGTCGATCTGGCAGAAATCACAGCGCCGGGTGCACTGCGAGCCGCCGATGAGGAACGTCGCCTCGCGGTCCTCCCAGCACTCGAAGATGTTGGGGCAGCCCGCCTCCTCGCACACCGTGTGCAGGCCGTTGCCGCGCACGAGCTGCTTGAGTTCCTGATACTCAGGCCCCATCGTCGCTCGGGTCTTGATCCATTCGGGCTTCTTCTCGATGGGGGTTGCGGCATTTCGCGCCTCAACCCGCAGCATCTTGCGTCCTTCGGGAGCAATCGTCACGGGTGGTTCTCCATCGTGTCGTATATCAATGGGCAGACGTCTCGAGCGGCACGGGCGCAAGCAGCGGAGCGAGGGCGCGACGCAACTGTTCGGTGAGCACGTCGGCGACTGCGGAAACGGTGAGCGCGCGGCCGGTTTCGCGCACGAGCGACGTCGTCTCCGCGTCGGAGATACCGCACGGCACGATCCGATCGAAGTGGCTGAGGTCGGGGCACACATTGAGCGCCAGGCCGTGCATGGTCGTCCCCTTGGCGACGCGCACCCCGATCGCGGCGAGCTTGCGGTCGGGGCCATCAGCGGCGCGGACCCACACGCCAGACCGGCCGGCCACTCGGTGTCCGGTGATGTCGTAGGCGGCCGCCGTCGCGATGACGGCGTCTTCGAGGTGCCTGACGTAGGTGACGACGTCGACGGGCTCGCGGAGCCGCACGATGGGGTAGACGACGAGTTGGCCCGGGCCGTGCCAGGTGATGCGTCCGCCGCGGTCGACCTCAACGAGATCCACGCCGGCCTCGGCCCGTTCGGCGTTGGAGGTGCGGCGGCCAGCCGTGTACACGCTGCTGTGCTCGACCATGAGCAGGGTCGGGGGTCGGGCCCCGGCGGCGACCTCGGCGTGAATCGAACGCTGCTCTCGCCACGCGTCGTGGTACGCCACGAGGTGGTCGCCCAACCCGCCGCGCTGTACGTGCATGTCCACAACTGTACAGACGCACCCCATCGGGCTCCCGCCGCGCCGCAGATTCGGACTCAGGCGGTGGGCGTGTCTCACCCGGGAGCTGTGGATAGCGCGAGCAGGCCTGGGACCGACCCGCTTGGGTGGTGCCATGACGGCGATGCCCATCAAGCGGATCGTGACGACGGTGCCCGCCCACGGCGCGGCGCGCGAGCGGCTGGGAACGCTGGCCGCCTTGGCCGGCCAGCACCATCCCAACGTCGCCACCGTCCGCGCCGTCAACCGGCAACCTGACGGCCGCATCAGCATCCTCGTCGGGGAGCCGACGGGTCAGCGGCTGGAGTCGCGGATGACGACTCGGCCGATGGCACGCTCGGAGGCCGCCCACCTCCTGCACGAACTGGGCCATGGCCTGGGGTTCCTGCACGAACGCGGCCTCGCCCACGGGGACGTGTCGGCCGCCAGCGTGCTCATCACACCGCACGGCACCCCGGTGCTGGTCGATCTCGTCATGCCGGGGGATGACCACGCCGGCGTAGCCCATCGGGCACCCGAGTGGCGAGCCGGAGCCCAACCAACCGCGGCCGGGGACGTCTGGGCGCTGGCGAGGCTACTGACGGAAGCCTGCCCGCACGACGATGCTCTCGCCGACGTGCTCCGGCCTGCCCTCGCGCCACGCCCGGAACGCCGCCCAGGGGCGCGGGACCTCGCGGCGGCGGCTGCCCAGCTGGGCCCACGCAGAGCCCTGCCGCCCGCTGAAGCCGGGCCTCGAGGCGCCGCGGAGGCAACCGAGCGCGGGCATAACCCGGCCTCGCGGGTCCACCAGCGGCTCGCGGCCCTGGCCCGACCGCGAAGGCGGATTGTCACGAGCAAACGCCGGCTGCTGGGATACGCGGGCGTCGTTGTCACGGCGGGTGGGTTGACCGTGGCGACGCTGGCGCTCACCGCGCCGGGCGAAGGCGCTGCAGAGCCCGTCAGCCCGGAGGCGGCAGCACCGGCAGATATGCCAGGGCGCACCACAGAGCACACCTCCCCCGAAGGGGCGACGGCCGCGAGCTCCGAAGACGCTCACGACATCCTCGCCGCCCTTCTCGGCGCACGCGATGAGGCGTTTGCGACCGCCGACATAGCCGACGTGAGCGCGTTTGCCGAGCCCAGCACACCCGCGGCGCATGCAGACGCGACCCTCCTCGCCCGCATTCACGATGCCGGCGTGCAGCTGCGCGGGATGCGCACGACGGTGTCGCGCACGGCCGAAGTCGAGGAGCTGGCGGATGGCCTGCGGCTGAATGCGTGGACGGCCCAAAGCGCGCACGAGCGCGATGAGGGAGACGGCTGGCGCCGCGTGGCCGCTCAGGAGGAGGTGTGCCTGACCTACACCCTCGTGCCCGTCGGGGGTGAATGGCGCCTCGCCGAAGTCATCCCCTGCGCCTGACGTGGTGGGCGAACCATCGGGCAGCGTCTTCGCTCGTCGGGTGGGTGAACTCGAACCCGTCGGCCACTAGCGCCGCTGGCGTCATCTTCTGTGAGGAGAGGATGTCGTGGGCGAAGGGACCAAGTGCGAGCCGTAGCGCGAACCTGGGCACGGGCAGCACTGCGGGCCGCCGCAGGGCCGCCGCGAGATCCTTGATGACCTCTCCCTGGCGCCGCGGGACGGGCCCCGCCAGGTTGACGGGCCCCGTGAGCTCGCCATCGAGCAGATGCAGGAGTGCGCGAATGTGGTCGTGCAGCGAGATCCACGGCCACCATTGCCGGCCACCGCCGAGAGGGCCCGCCACTCCCAGGCGCAGCAGGGGAAGCATCGGAGCCAGGGCGCCGCCCCGCGGGGACAACACGATCCCGGTGCGGATGAGCGCCACGGCCGCGCCGGCTTCAGCGGCGGCCTCAGTGGCCCGCTCCCACTCGGCGCACAACTCGGCCAGGAACCCCTCCCCGCGCGTGGCGGCCTCGGTGAGCTCCTCGTCGCCGCGGTCGCCGTAGTACCCCACTGCCGAGGCCTGGATGAAGCGCAGCGGCCGAGCCATCGCAGCGCCGGGGGAGTTGCGCCTCGCCTGTTCGGCGGCGATCGCCTTGGCGAGCAGGAGGGTGCCGTCGAGGCGAGAATCGCGCAGCGTGTCGCGGTAGTTGGCCGTCCAGCGCCGGTCACCGAGGCCGGCGCCTCCGACGTTGACGACGGCCGACACGTCACGGAGAGCCGAGTCGGCGAGGACGCCGGCTGCGGGATCCCACATGACCTCCTGCGCCGCGCGAGGCGGGCGACGGACCAGGCGGCGGACCGGGGTCCCGCGGGAGCGCAGTGCGGCCGCGAGGTGGCTGCCGATCATCCCCGAGGCGCCCGCAATGAGGACGACGTTGGCAGTCATGGCGCCACCCTAGATGAGCCCCGGGATCTGCCGCACGCGTGTCGGCCCCTCCCAACGCACTGGGCCCCGCCTCTTCAGACGGGGCCCAGCAACGGTGGAACGAAGGCTATGCGCCGAGTTCGGCCTCGAACGCACCTTCCTCGAGCCGGTGCTTGACCGCCTGCAGGAAGCGCCCCGCATCGGCGCCATCCACCAGGCGGTGGTCGTAGGACAGCGACAGGTAGACCATCGAACGAATGCCGATCGTCTCGTTCCCGTCGGCGTCCGCCACGACCATCGGCCGCTTGACGATCGTTCCGACCCCGAGGATCGCGACCTGGGGCTGGTTGATGATCGGGGTGTCGAACAGGGCGCCGGCCGAACCGGTGTTGGTGATGGTGAATGTTCCACCGCCCAGTTCGTCGGGCGTCACCTTGTTGTTTCGGGTGCGCTCGGCCAAGTCGCTGATCTTGCGTGCGATCCCGGCGATGTTGAGATCCCCGGCGTCCTTGATCACGGGAACGAGGAGGCCACGCTCGGTGTCGACCGCGATCGCGATGTTCTCCTGGCCGTGGTAAATGACGTCGTCGCCGTCGATCTGGGCGTTGAGCTTCGGGTGGGCCTTGAGCGCCTCGGTGGCGGCCTTGACGAAGAACGGCAGGAACGTGAGGCGCACGCCCTCGCGCTGGTTGAACTCGTCGCGCACCTGGCTACGCAGGGAGACGATTCGGGTGACGTCGGCTTCGACGACGGTCGTCAGCTGGGCGGACACCTCGAGCGACTCGAGCATGCGGGAGGCGATGACCTTGCGCAGCCTCGTCATCTTCTCCGTCGTCCCACGCAGCGGCGAGACGTCGGGGATCGTCGGCTCGCGGCGCGCCGGGGCGTCCGGCGCCGCCGCGGGTGCCGCCTGCTCGGCTGCCTTGGCCGCGGCGAGGACGTCCTGCTTGCGGATCCGTCCACCGACGCCGGTGCCTTCGACGGTGTCGAGGTCGACGCCCTTCTCGGCGGCAAGCTTGCGCACGATCGGGGTGACATACCCGGACGTCGCGGCTCGCGACGCGCGTGTCGGCTCCGATGCGGCGGGGGCCGAGGCCGGAGCCGGGGGGCTGGCCGCGGGTGCCGCGGCAGGCGCGGGGCTGGCCGCTGCGGGCGCCGGTGCGGGTTCGGGCGTGGGAGCCGCGGGCTCGGGCGTGGCCGGCGCCGGAGTCGGGGCGGCGGGGGCCTCGGCCGCCGGAGCGGCCGGTGCCTCGGCCTGCGAGGCGGAGCCGCCGATGTAGGCGAGCTCGGCGCCGACGTCCACGGTTTCGTCCTCTTCGACGAGGATCTGAGTGAGGGTGCCGGCGAAGGGGGAGGGCACTTCGGTGTCGACCTTGTCGGTGGACACCTCGAGCAGGGGCTCGTCGACCTCGACGGTGTCGCCGACGTCCTTGAGCCAGCGGGTGACGGTGCCCTCGGTGACGGACTCGCCCAAGGCGGGCATCGTCACGACGTTGCGGTCGCCGTCATCGGCCGCCGCTGGTGCGGGCGCGGATTGCTCCTGCGCGGGGGTCGCCTCAGCGGCGGGGGCCTCGTCGGGCTGCGCCGGTTCGGCGCTGGCCGGGGCTGGCGCTTCTTCCGCGGCGGGTTCCTCGGCGGGTGCCGGCGCGGCCTGGTCGGCGGCCTCACCGATGATCGCCAGTTCCGTGCCGACCTCAACCGTTTCGTCCTCTTCGACGAGGATCTGGGTGAGGGTGCCGGCGAAGGGGGAGGGCACTTCGGTGTCGACCTTGTCGGTGGACACCTCGAGCAGGGGCTCGTCGACCTCGACGGTGTCGCCGACGTC
>DATGSB010000314.1:0-3165 GCA_035303045.1 Actinomycetaceae bacterium
CGTCGTGGCCAGCCCGCTGCCCGGGCCGCGTGGCAATATTGAGTACTTCCTCGCCCTGGGGCGCGCCGCCGAGGCGATCGACGTCGACGAAGCCATCAGGGGCGCCATTGCCGACCGACCCGGGAGCCATCGATGAGCCGCCACATTCTCGTCGTGCGCCACGAGGGGCGAGCCGCGGCGATCGAGGCCGCCGACAACGTTGAACGCGGACTTCGCGAGCTGGGCCTCACCCCCGTCCACGGCCTGAGTGGGCCCGAGCCGGAACTCGTCCTCGTCCTCGGCGGGGACGGCACCTTGCTCAGAGCAGCCGAGCTCGTTCGCGACAGCAACATTCCCCTGCTGGGTGTCAATCTCGGGCACGTGGGCTTCCTCGCCGAGGCCGAGCCGGACGGGCTCGAGGAGGTGGTGCAACGCATCGCGCAACGCGCCTACACCGTCGAGGAGCGCATGACCCTCAACGTTCAGGTGCACACCCCGCAGGGCGACGTCCACGAGGGGTGGGCGCTGAACGAGGCGAGCATCGAAAAGCTCGACCGCGCCCGCATGCTCGAGCTCGCCATCGGTGTCGACGGCCGCGGCGTCTCGACCTTCGGTTGTGACGCCGTGGTGCTGGCCACCCCCACCGGCTCGACGGCCTACGCCTTCTCCGGCGGGGGCCCCATCGTGTGGCCCGACGTCGAAGCCCTTCTCATGGTCCCCGTCGCCGCCCACGCGCTGTTCACCCGCCCCCTCGTGGTGGGGCCCAACTCGGTGCTCGCCGCGGAAGTGCTCGAGCGCAGCATGATGCCGGCGGTCGTGTGGTGCGACGGCCGCCGCCGCCTGCCGGCGCCCCGTGGATCCCACATCGAAGTGCGCCGCGGACACCAACCGGTGAGGCTCGCCCGTATCGAAGCCACCCCCTTCTCCGGCCGCCTGGTCGCCAAGTTCGACCTTCCGCTCGCGGGGTGGCGAGGAGGGAGGTCGGCTCCGTGATCGAAGAGCTCACCATCTCCAACCTCGGGGCGATCGACGCCGCGCACCTGGAGTTCGGCCCCGGTCTCACCGTCATCACCGGGGAAACCGGGGCGGGAAAAACGATGCTCCTCACCGGACTCGAACTACTCCTCGGGGGCCCGAGCGATCCCGGGATGGTCCGCAGCGCCGCCGAGCGGGCAGCGGTCGAGGCCGTCTTCCTCGTGAGCGAGGACGGCCCGGTGCGCGCCCGCGCGCAAGAGGCGGGCGCTGAGATCGATGACGGCGCGCTGGTGGTAGCACGGACCCTGCCCGCCCAGGGACGCTCCCGGGGGTTCGCCGGTGGGCGCAGCGTGCCCCGCGCCGTCCTCGCGGAGCTCGGAGCAGGGCTCGTCGTCATCCACGGCCAAAGCGACCAGCTCCAGTTGCGCCAGCCCGCGCGACAACGCGCGACCCTCGACCGCTATGCCGGGCAGGAACACCGCGAGACGCTGGCCGCCTACCGCCGGGTGTGGCACCGACTCGGCGACCTGCGCGAGGAGCTCGAGCACTGGCATGCACACAGCCGGGACCGCCAGCAGGAGGCGGCCCACCTGCGCGCCGGCCTCGAGCTCCTCGAAACGGTGGCACCGCTGAGCGGGGAAGATACCGCGCTGCGCGACGAGGCGGAGAGACTCACGAATGTCGAGGACCGTCGCGCCGCGGCGTCGGCGGCCCACGGCGCGCTCAGCGGGAGCGATGAGACGCCGGAGGTGACCGACGCCGTTACCCTCGTCGCCCAGGCCGCCCAGGCGCTGGGCAGCGAGGACCCCGACCTGGCGGCTCTCGGCGAACGGCTCACTGCGGCCACCCATCAGCTCACCGACGTCGCCGCCGAGCTCAGCGCCTACCTCGACGGCCTGGAGGCCGACCCGCACCGACTCGCCCACATCCACGAGCGACGCGCGACCCTGCGCGAGGCGACAACGCGGCTCATGCTCAACCACCCCGACGAGCTCGCCGACTGGTCCGCCACGGCCGCCGCCCGGCTCGCCGCCCTGGAGGACCCCGACGAGTCACTGGGCGCAATACGCGAAGCAATCGCGCAGGCCGAGACGGAGCTGGCGAAGCTCGGCCAAACGGTGAGCGCCGGCCGCGCGCGAGCAGCCGATGAGCTGAGCGCGGCCGTCAGCGTTGAATTGGAGGGCCTCGCGATGCCCGGTGCGCGGCTGCACGTCGAACTGGCTGCGCGCGCCGACCTCGGCCCGTGGGGAGCGGAGGACGTGAGCATCGAACTCACCCCGCATCCGGGCGCACCGCCCCGCCCACTGGGGGTGGGAGCCTCCGGCGGTGAGCTCTCCCGGGTCATGCTGGCCCTCGAGGTCGTGCTGGCCACCAGGCCCGGCCCGACCTCCGCCCCCGCCACGATGGTCTTCGACGAGGTCGACGCAGGCATCGGTGGCAGGGCGGCCACGGAGGTAGGCCGCCGCCTGGCCCGACTCGCCCGACATCGCCAGGTGATCGTCGTCACCCACCTCGCCCAGGTCGCGGCATTCGCCGACCACCACCTGCTGGTGCGCAAGACGAGCGACACGACGGCGACTGCCACCGACGTGGTCGGGCTGACGGAGGCGGACCGGCTACAGGAATTGGCCCGCATGTTGTCCGGCCAGACCGACTCCACGGTGGCGCAGCGACACGCGGCGGAGCTGCTGGAGCTCGCGGCCGTGGCACGATGACATCCGTGACACCGTTCTTTCGCCGCCGCCGCGCCTCGGCATCGACTCAGGCCGAGCCGGGAATTGTCGGTGCGGCTCGCGTCGACGCCCGGACGAAGAACCTGACCAAGCGGCTGCAGCCCGGGGAGATCGCGGTCATCGACCACGAAGACATCGACCGCGTATCGGCCGAGGCCCTCGTCGCCTGCCGGCCCGCCGCCGTCCTCAACGCCGCCAGCTCATCCTCCGGGCGCTACCCCAACCTCGGCCCCGAGATCATCGTCTCGGGGGGGATCCCGCTCGTCGACGACCTCGGCGGCGCCGTCATGTCCCTGCGCGAGGGGCGCGCTGTCCGCGTCGAGGACGGCGCGGTCTACTCCGGTACCGTGCTGGTCGCCGAGGGCACCGTGCAGACCGAGGAGGGCGTGGCCGAGGCCATGGTCGAGGCCCGCGAGGGGCTCTCGATCCAGCTCGAGGCCTTCGCCGGGAACACGATGGACTACCTCAACCGCGAGCG
>DATGSB010000315.1:0-2251 GCA_035303045.1 Actinomycetaceae bacterium
CTCCAGGTCCCCGGGGAGCACGCGCATCAGGAGGCGGACCGGAGCGGGCAGGGTGGGGCCGATCTGACGGGCCTGCCAGATCATCACCTCCTGTCCCGGGGCGGCGAAGCCGCTGAGCAGCACCACGGCAGCCGGCAGCTCACTGCGGGCGGCCACCAGCGCCGACAGCGCAGCGCCCTCGCTGTGCCCCACCAACACCAGGCGGCTCGGGTCCATGTCGGCGGTGACGGCCAGGGTGGCCAGGGCCGCCTCGACGTCTTCGGCGTTGTCGTAGAAGCCGGTGGTGCGGAAGTCGCCGGTGCTCTCACCGACACCGCGCTTGTCGTACCGCAGCGAGGCCACGCCGGCCTCGGCGAGTGCGAGCGCCAGCTGGCGAGTGACGTCGAGGCGCTTGTTCTTGAGGTTGGAGTCGCGGTCCACCGGACCCGAGCCGGGCACGATGACGGCGGCGGGGAAGGGGCCCGCGCCGTCAGGTCGGGTGATCGTGCCCGCCAGGGTGTGGCCGGCGGACGGGAAGGTGATGTGCGATTCGTGCATCGGTCGACTCCGTAGTCGGTCGGGGCTGTGGCGCTCATCCTATTGATCTAGTTGAACTAGAGCAAGGCGGTATCGACTTGCACCGCGCTGCCGCGGGCCCACGCCGTAGTCGGCTACCGGCGTCGCGCCGCCTTGTCGAGCTCCACGACGACGAACACGAGCACGCCCACCCCCAGCGGCACCAACCAGTCGGCCGCCCGCACCGGCGCGGAGCCGAACGCGGTATTCATGAACGGTACGTAGACGAACGCCAGCTGCAGGATGAGCATGAGCGCCACGCACAGCCACGAGACCGGGTTGGTGGTCAGCAGCTCACGCCGCAGACTGCTCGTGCGCGTGAACCGGCTGGCGAACAGGAAGAACACCTGGCCGACCACGAGAGTGTTGACCGCCACGGTGCGGGACACCTCGAGGTCGCGACCGATCTGCTGTCCGAGGAAGAACACCACGATCGTGGTGCCACCGATGAGTAGCGAGACGTAGATGATCCGGATGAGCCCGGAGCGCGGCAGGATCGAGCCGCCAGGCTTGCGCGGGGGACGCGCCATGATGTCGGCCTCGGCCGGCTCGAAGGCCAGCGCGAGGGAGAGGGGCACCGCGGTGATCGTGTTGACCCACAGGACCTGCACCGGGGTGAGGGGCAGCGTAAGACCGAAGGTCATCGCGACGAGGATGACCAGCCCCTGCGACACGTTCGTGGGCAGGATGAACACGATGGCCTTGCGCAGGTTGTCGTAGATGGTGCGCCCCATCTCCACCGCGGCCTCGATCGTGGCGAAGTTGTCGTCAGCGAGGACGACGTCGGCCGCCTCCTTGGTGGCCTCGGTCCCCTTGATCCCCATCGCCACCCCGACGTCCGCCCGCTTGAGGGATGGGGCGTCGTTGACGCCATCGCCGGTCATCGACACGACCTGCCCCTCGGCCTGCAGCGCTCGCACGAGCCGGAGCTTGTGCTCTGGGCTGGTGCGGGCGAAGACGTCGCGCTCGGTGGCGAGGACGCGCAGCTCGTCGTCGGAAGCCGCTTCCAGCTGGGGGCCCGTGACGGCCGCCGAGCCGACCTCGCCGATGCCCATCTCCCGGGCGATTGCGGTGGCGGTGCCGGCGTGGTCACCGGTGATCATCTTGACCCGGATCCCGGCCTCACGGCAGGCGCGGATGGCATCGATCGCCTCGTCGCGCGGCGGGTCGATGATGCCGAACAACCCAAGGAAGACCAGGCCGCCGGCGTCGATGTCGTCGGTGTCGAGCTGCGTGGTGTCTGGCTCGGCGCGGCGTGCGGCGGCCGCGAGCACCCGCAAGCCCCGGCCGCCGAGCTCGTCGATCTGCCGATCCCAGAATGCGCGGTCGAGGGGCTCGGTCTCATCCAATCCCGTGCCCTGCCGGTCGCAGCGATCCAGGAGCCGGTCGGGCGCCCCCTTGACGTGGACGACTCGTCCGGCGGGAGTCTCGTCGAGGGTGGCCATGTACTTGTACGCGGAGTCAAAGGGCACGACGGCGATGCGGGCCTCCTCATCCCCGCTCACCCCCGCCTTGAGTGCGAAGGTGCGCAGTCCGCCGTCCGTGGGCTCTCCGGACAGTACCCACTCGTCACCGCGGTGCTCGACGGTCGAGTCGTTTGCCCGGGCGGCGACCTCGGCCAGCGCGAACGGGTAAGGGCGTTCACCAGCCATGGGCACTCCGTCGAGGCGGATCTCGCCCTGCGGGGCGTAGCCGG